>NZ_JAAKEE010000054.1:0-15930 GCF_011038995.1 Adlercreutzia sp. ZJ242 | reverse complement strand
CGCACGCGTCCGCCCGCCCACCCCGCGCCCCGCGCTCGCTTGTCGCACGCCCCCGCGCCCGCCCGCCGGCGCCCCGCATCCGCCCGCTGCCCGCTTGCCGCCCCCCCCCCTTCGCTCCTTGGCGGTCATATGTAATTCCGCCGCGCCGCCGAGGGGTGCATTAGAATAAGGAGGCTTGTACTTTCCCGCAGGTCCGCGCGTCACGCGAGGTCCGCGCGGCGAAACCGCTTCCAGGAGAAGGACGGAACACGACATGGGATTTCTTTCCAAGCTGCTCAGCCTCGGCGAGGGCAAGCAGCTCAAGAGCTACGAGAAGGTCGTAGAGCAGATCAACGCGCTCGAGCCTGAGATGGAGGCGCGCTCCGACGAGGAGCTGCGCGCCCTCACCCCGGCCTTCCGCGAGCGCCACGCGGCGGGCGAGCCGCTCGACGCGCTTCTGCCCGAGGCGTTCGCCGCCGTGCGCGAGGCGTCCCGGCGCACCACGGGGCTGCGCCACTTCGACGTGCAGCTCATCGGCGGCATGGCCCTGAACGACGGCAAGATCGCCGAGATGAAGACCGGCGAGGGCAAGACGCTCGTCTCCACGCTGGCGGGCTACCTCAACGCCATCCCCGGGAACAACGTGCACATCGTCACCGTGAACGACTACCTCGCCAAGCGCGACTCCGAGTGGATGGGCCAGATCTACCGATTCCTCGGCATGGAGGTGGGCCTCATCCAGAACGGCATGCGCCCCGCGTCGAAGATCCCGGCGTACAAGGCCGACGTCACCTACGGCACGAACTCCGAGTTCGGCTTCGACTACCTGCGCGACAACATGGTCACGCGCGGGAGCAACCGCGTGCAGCGCGGGCACCACTTCGCCGTGGTCGACGAGGTCGACTCCATCCTCATCGACGAGGCGCGCACCCCGCTCATCATCTCCGGCGCGGGCACGCAGGCGGCCGACACCTACAAGCGCTTCGCCGGCGTCATGCCCGGGCTCAAGGAGGGCGTTGACTTCGACATGGACGAGGCCAAGCGCACCATCAACGCCACCGAGAGCGGCTTGGAGAAGATCGAGCTGATGCTCGGCATCGAGAACATCTACGCCGACCCGTCCGGCCAGCTGGCGAACCACCTGCAGCAGGCGCTGAAGGCCCAGTTCCTCTTCCACCGCGACGTGGACTACGTGGTGATCGACGGCGAGGTCAAGATCGTCGACGAGTTCACGGGCCGCATCATGGAGGGCCGCCGCTACTCCGAGGGTCTGCACCAGGCGCTCGAGGCGAAGGAGCACGTGCGCGTGCGCGAGGAGAACCAGACGCTGGCCACCATCACGCTGCAGAACTACTTCCGCCTCTACGAGAAGCTCTCCGGCATGACGGGCACCGCCATGACCGAGGAGTCGGAGTTCCGCCAGATCTACAACTTGGGCGTGGTCGCCATCCCGTCGAACCGGCCGGTGGTGCGCGTCGACGAGAACGACCTGGTCTACCGCACGGTCGAGGCGAAATTCAACGCCGTGGCCGACGACATCGCCGCGCGCCACGCGGCGGGGCAGCCCTGCCTGATCGGCACGGTGTCCATCGAGAACTCCGAGCGGTTGAGCCGCCTGCTCGACAAGCGCGGCATCAAGCACGAGACCCTGAACGCCAAGCACCACGAGCGCGAGGCGCACATCGTGGCGCAGGCCGGCCGCACGGGCGCGGTCACCATCGCCACCAACATGGCCGGCCGCGGCACCGACATCCTGCTCGGCGGCAACCCGGACGTGCTCGCCGACGACCTGCTGCGCGCCCGCGGGCTCGACCCGGAGGCCCCCGAGCTCACCGAGGAGGGCGCGCCGAACCCGGCCTGCCCCACGCCCGAGCAGCGCGCAGGCGCCCTCGCCGACGCGAAGAAGGTGTGCTCCGCGGAGCAGGAGCAGGTGCGCGCGGCGGGCGGCCTGTGCGTCATCGGCACCGAGCGCCACGAGAGCCGCCGCATCGACAACCAGCTGCGCGGCCGCTCCGGCCGCCAGGGCGACCCGGGCACCACGCAGTTCTACCTTTCGCTCGAGGACGACCTCATGCGCCTGTTCGGCGGCTCGAAGATGGACTCCATCTCCAACATGATGCAGAAGGCCGACATGACCGACGACATGCCGATCCAGGCCTCCATGGTGTCGAAGTCCATCGAGAGCGCGCAGCGCCAGGTGGAGTCGATGCACTTCTCAGCGCGTAAGAACGTGCTCGAGTACGACGACGTGATGAACCTGCAGCGCAAGGCCATCTACGAGGAGCGCAACGCCATCCTCGACGGCAAGGACATGTCCGAGCGCATCCCCGAGATCATCGCCGACGCCGCGGCGGCCGTGGTGGGGGAGAATTGCTCCGACCGCGTCGCGAGCGACGACTGGGACGTGAAGGCGGTCGACCTCTGGGTGGCGAACATGACGGGCCGCACCGGCTTCAGCGTGGCGGCGCTCGACCATGACGACGACCCCGCGGCGGTGGCGGAGGCCATCGAGGAGTACCTCGGCGCGGTGTACGCGGAGAAGGCCGACGCCTTGGGGCACGACCTCATGAAGAACCTCGCGGCCCAGGTGATGCTGCGCATCATCGACACGCGCTGGATGGCCCACCTCTCCGAGATGGACTACCTCAAGACGGGCATCGGCCTGCGCGCCTTCGGCCAGCGCGACCCGCTCGTGGAGTACAAGAACGAGGCGTACAACGCCTTCGAGAAGCTCACCGGCTCGATGTACGACGACTACCTGCGCACGCTTTTGCGCCTCGAGATCGCGACTGCCGCGCCGGCGCCGGAGTCCATCAACGCCGAGAACCCGCTCGAGCGCAAGATGAGCTACTCCTCGCCGGAGGCGGCGCTCCAGTCCTCGGGCATGCGCGCGGCGCGCGCTGGCGCCGCGCCCGCGGCCGCCGCGGCGAGCACGGTGCCCAAGCCCGCCCCGGCCAAGCCGCAGACCTACGTGAAGGACAAGGACGACCCCTTCGCCAACGTGGGCCGCAACGACCCCTGCCCCTGCGGCTCGGGCAAGAAGTTCAAGAAGTGCCACGGCATGAACCAGTAGGCCCCGCCCGGCAGGCCGCCCGCCCTGACGTCGCCCCGACGTCGCGAGCGGCCTGCCGTCGGTTTCGGTTCGTGAGCCTGGCAGGACGAGAAAGAGAACATGGCTGAGAAAGAGAACAGAGAGCTCGAGGAGCTCTCGGCGCGCGTGGCTGACGCGCGCGCCTTCCTCCACATCGACGACAAGACGGCCGAGCTGAGAAAGCTCGACGAGCAGGCGTCCGACCCGGCGTTCTGGAACGACGCGGCGCGCGCGAGCGCGGTGTCGAAGCGCGCGTCGAACCTGCGCGCCACCATCGATGACTACGACGAGGCCGTCTCGACCCTCGAGGACGCCCGCGCGGCGCTCGAGCTGGCGGGCGAGGACGAGGCGTTCGCCGACGAGTACGCCGAGACGGCCGCCGCGCTCGCCGCGCAGCTCGACGCGCTCGAGATCACCTCGTGGTTCTCGGGCGAGTTCGACGAGGGCGACGCCATCCTCACGGTGAACCCCGGGCAGGGCGGCCTCGAGGCCCAGGACTGGACCGAGATGCTCTGGCGCATGTACACGCGCTACGCCGACGCGAAGGGCTGGAAGGTCACCGCGCTCGACGTGGTGCCCGGCGAGGGCATCGGGCTCGACAAGGCCACCATCCAGATCGAGGGGCGCTACGCCTACGGCATGCTGCGCAGCGAGATCGGCGTGCACCGCCTCGTGCGCATCTCGCCGACCGACGTGAAGGCGCGCCGTCAGACCACCTTCGCGGGCGTCGAGGTGCTGCCCGTGCTCGCCGACGACATCGAGGTCGACCTCAACCCGGCCGACGTGCGCGTCGACGTGTACCGCTCGAGCGGCCCGGGCGGGCAGTGCGTGAACACCACCGACTCAGCCGTGCGCCTGACGCACGAGCCCACGGGCATCGTGGTCACCTGCCAGAACGAGAAGAGCCAGCTGCAGAACAAGGAGGCCGCCTTCCGCGTGCTGCGCGCCAAGCTCTACGAGCTCGAGGAGCGCAAGCGCCAGGAGGAGATCGACGCGCTGCGCGGCGAGCGCATGGACAACTCGTTCGGCAGCCAGATCCGCAACTACGTGCTCTACCCCTACCAGATGGTGAAGGACCTGCGCAGCGGCGTGGAGACGGGCAACGTGGACGCGGTGCTCGGCGGCGACCTGGAGCAGTTCGTCATCGGCTACCACAAGTGGCGCGTCTCGCAGTAGGCAGGCGCGCTCGGGCACGGCGCGGCCCGAAGGCCGCTTGGCCCGAAGGCGGGGCTATCTGAAATGCGTCAGAGCTTCTCGCTGACGTTGGAAGCGGCCTGCGATAGTAATGATAATATAAGCGCGACATTCTTATGAGGGGAAGGAACAGCATGGACTCTCGTTCACTGGAATCTCGGGCGCGGGACATTCGCATCGACATCGTGTCGATGATCGCCGAGGCGGGAAGCGGGCATCCCGGGGGATCGCTCTCGTGCGCCGACATCCTGACGGCGCTGTACTTCGGCGGCGTCATGAGGCATGACCCCGCCGACCCCCAGATGGCCGGCCGCGACTGGTTCTTCCTCGCCAAGGGGCACGCCGCGCCCGCGCTCTACGCCACGCTCGCGCACGCGGGCTACTTCCCGACTGACGAGCTCGCCACGCTGCGCAAGCTCGGCACGCGCCTGCAGGGGCATCCCGACTCGAGCATGGTCCCCGGCGTCGAGGTGTCCACCGGGTCGCTCGGCCAGGGCCTGTCCATCGCGGCGGGCACGGCGGCGGGCCTGGCGCTCGACGGGGAGGCCGGCTGCGTGTTCGCGCTCCTGGGCGACGGCGAGTGCGAGGAGGGCCAGGTCTGGGAGGCGGCCATGTTCGCCGCGCACCGCAAGCTCGGCAACCTCGTGGCCATCGTCGACAACAACGGCCTGCAGATCGACGGCAAGATCACCGACGTGTGCAGCCCCGAGGACCTCGGCGCCAAGTTCGCCGCCTTCGGGTGGGAGGTCACCCACGTCGACGGGCATGACCTCGGGGCGCTCGTGGAGGTGCTCGGCGCCGCCAAGGCCGCCGGCGGGGACGTCCCGCACGCCGTGATCGCGCGCACCGTCAAGGGCAAGGGCGTGTCGTTCATGGAGAACCAGGCCGGCTGGCACGGCAAGGCCCCCAACGCAGAGCAACTTCAGACCGCGCTTGCCGACCTGCAGGCCGCGCGCGCATAGAGGAGGACGATCGTGGTTAAGCTTGCAACCCCCGAACAGGCCCAGACGAAGAAGGCGACGCGCGCGGCGTTCGGCGTGACGCTCGCCGAGCTCGCCGACGCGGGCGTGCCCGTCGTCGCCGTCGACGCCGACCTCACCGGGTCGACCACCACCAAGAAGCTCGCCGACGCGGGTTACGCCGACCGCCTGTTCAACTGCGGCATCGCCGAGCAGAACATGATCGACGTGGCCGCGGGCCTGTCCCTCACGGGGAACGTCGCCTTCACGGGCTCGTTCGCCGTGTTCGGCACGGGCCGCGCCTACGACCAGATCCGCAACACCGTGTGCTACTCCCACCTCAACGTGAAGATCGCCCCCACGCACGCGGGCATCTCGGTGGGGCCTGACGGCGGCAGCCACCAGATGCTCGAGGACGTCTCGCTCATGCGCGGGCTGCCCGGCATGCGCGTGCTCGTGCCCGCCGACTACGCCGCGGCGCGCGCGGCGCTCAAGCTCGCCGCCGCCACGCCGGGCCCGGTGTACGTGCGCATGGGCCGCGCGAGCGTGCCGTGCGTGTACGACGACGACGTGGAGCTCGAGCTCGGCCGCGCCTACGTGCTGCGCGAGGGGGGCGACGTCACCATCGTGGCGTGCGGCGTGGAGATCCGCGAGGCGCTCGCCGCCGCTGAGGCCCTTGCCGCGGAAGGCGTGTCGGCCGAGGTCATCGACGCGTTCTCGGTCAAGCCGCTCGACGAGGGCACCATCTTGGCCTCCGTGGCCAAGACTGGGCGCGTCGTGGTCGCCGAGGAGCACTCCGTCATCGGCGGCCTCGGGTCGGCCGTGGCCGAGCTGCTGGCGCGCAAGCACCCCGCGCCCTGCGAGTTCGTGGGCGTGCGCGACCGCTTCGGCAAGTCGGGCGAGTTCGAGGAGCTGCTCGCTTACTTCGAGCTTGACGCCGCTGCCATTGTTGAAGCTGTGAAGACGGTCAGGGCCCGATAGGGCGTCTGCTAGAATTTGTACGTCTCAGTGCATAATGACTACTTGAACGGAGCAAACTGTGACGAATGAAACGAGCCAGGGGGAGCTCACGCCGCGTCGCGGCCGCCATGCGGGCCACGCGCGCCAGGCTCAACCCCAAAGCCGTGCTCAGATAACCTCCCAGTTATCGCAGGCACTGCCCGTGCTCGAAGTTGATGACACGCCCGGCCAGATGGGCACGCCCGTCATCACCTTCGACCACGTGACCAAGATCTATCCCGCCCAGCCGAACAAGCCCGCGCTCTCAGACATCTCCCTGCAGATCTTCGCAGGCGAGTTTTTGTTCCTCGTGGGGCACTCGGGGTCGGGCAAGTCGACCTTCATCAAGCTGCTCACACGCGAGATCAAGCCCTCGGAGGGGCACATCTTCGTCGCTGACGAGGACCTCTCCACCATGCGCAACTGGCGCGTGCCGTACCTGCGCCGCAACATCGGCTGCGTGTTCCAGGACTTCAAGCTCCTGCCGAACAAGACGGTGTTCGAGAACGTGGCCTTCGCGCTCGAGGTCATCGGCAAGAGCCGCCACGTCATCAAGACGCAGGTCCCCGAGGTCCTGCGCCTGGTGGGCCTGCAGGAGAAGCTCAACAAGAAGCCTGACCAGCTCTCCGGCGGCGAGCAGCAGCGCGTGTCCATCGCGCGCGCCATCGTGAACCGCCCGCCGCTTCTGATCTGCGACGAGCCCACGGGAAACCTCGACCCGCAGACCTCGCGCGGCATCATGGACCTGCTCGAGCGCATCAACCGCACGGGCACCACGGTGCTGGTCGCCACGCACGACCGCGAGATGGTCGACAACATGCGTCGCCGCGTCATCGCGCTCGACCGCGGGCACCTCACGCGCGACCAGGACAGGGGGGTGTACGGCTTCGATGTCTAGCATCGGTTATTTCTTCAAGGAGTCGCTGCAGGGCTTTACCCGCAACCTCTCCACCGCTTTGGGCTCCATCGTCACGATCTTCCTCTCGCTGCTCATCATCGGCGTGTTCCTGGTGGGCGGCGTCATGATCGACCGCCTGCTGTCCTCGGTTGAGGACGAGGTGTCCATCACGGCCTACGTGGCCGACGACGCCAGCCAGGCCGACATCGACAAGGTCATGGGCGACATCCGCAACATGGAGGGCGTGGCGAGCGTGTCGTTCACCACGAAGGACCAGGCGCTCGAGAACTTCCGCAACTCGATGACCTCGAACCCCGAGATCATCGACCAGCTCGACGGCGTGAACCCGCTGCCGGCCTCCATCGACGTGGAGCTGACCGAGGCGCAGCTGGTCGAGGGCGTGGCCAACCAGATCGTGGCGGACGAGACGTACGTTAGCATCTGCGAGGACCCCGCTGACGTGGCCGACTCCGTCAAGTACGGGTCGACCACCACCAAGCGCCTGCTCACGCTGACGAACTACGTGCGCTACGTGGGCGCCGCGCTCATCGTGCTTTTGATCTTCATCGCGCTCGTGTTCATCAACAACACGATCCGCCTGGCCATCTTGGCGCGCCGCAAGGAGATCGCCATCATGCGCCTCGTGGGCGCGTCGAACGGCTTCATCCGCGGGCCCTTCCTCATGGAGGGCGCGCTGCACGCCATCATCGGCTCGCTGCTCGCGGTGGGCGCCATCCAGCTTCTGCGCATGTTCGCCATCCCGCAGCTGCAGAGCGCGCTCATGTTCCTCAACTTCAACATCGAGGGCACCATGTACCTGTTCATCTACGTCGCCCTGGTGGTGGCTGGCCTGATCATCGGCTTGTTCGGCTCGGCGCTCGCCATGCGCCGCTACCTCAAGGTCTAGCGGGCTCGCCGGGCGGAAGGCATGGCGGAGTCACCTCGACATATCGCGCGGCGCAAGAAGCAGGCGTCGGTCACCTCTCGCGAGCGGATGCGCGGCAAGCGCGCCGCTCGCGCGCTCTGCGTGTTCATCGCGGTGGTGGTCGCCTTCGCGGCGGGCTTCCTCGTGCGCAGCCAGACGGAGTTCGTGGCCTCGCTCGGCTTCCCGCTCTCGGCGGGCGAGGACGCCGCGGGCGCGGGCGGCGCGACGAAGAAGACGACCTACGACTCGGCCGCGATGCGCGTGTCCGAGGTGGAGGACCTGCTCAACACGAGCAGCCTGGATGCCTACGACGTGTCAACGGCCGCCAACGGCATGCTCTCGGCCCTGATGAAGGCCACGAACGACCCATACGCCACCTACTTCGACCCCGACCGCTACGCCAAGTACATCAAGGAGACGGCTGACCGCTCGTATGCGGGCATCGGCGTCCTCTTCTCCGACTACAACGGGCGCGCCTACGTGGTCGACGTGTTCGAGGGCTCGGAGGCCGAGGCCAAGGGCGTGGTGCAGGGCGACTTCGTGGAGGCCATCGACGGCGACAGCAGCCATGAGTGGACGATGACCGAGGTGGTCAACGCCCTGGCCCGCGACGAGGGCGAAAGCGTCACCATCACGTGGATGCACCCCGTCAGCCTCGACGCCGAGACGGGCTCCGAGTTCACCACCACGCTCACGTGCCGCCGCTTCGAGGAGGCGAACCTGCTGACGAGCGTCGTGGGCGACGTGGGCTACGTCCGCCTGCGCCAGTTCACGCAGAACTCGTCCGACCTGGTGAAGAGCGCGGTGAGCAGCCTCACGTCGCAGGGAGCCACCTCCTTCGTGCTCGACCTGCGCGACAACCCCGGCGGCTACCTCACGCAGGCGGTCGACGTGGCCAGCCTGTTCGTGCAGAGCGGCGTGCTCGTGCAGATCGAGACAGTGGAGGGGACCACAACCAAGACCGCCTCGGGCGTGACCGTGACCCAGGCGCCCCTGGTCGTGCTCGTGAACGGCTACACCTCGGCGGCGGCCGAGGTCCTCGCGGCGGCCCTGCAGGACAACCAGCGCGCGACCGTGGTGGGCGAGACCACCTTGGGCAAGGGCTCGGTGCAGGTGGTGCGCGAGCTGAGCTTCGGCGGCGCCGTGCGCTACACCGCGGCCTACTACCGCACGCCGCTCGGGCACGACATCGACGGCATCGGCGTGGTGCCGAGCACGGTGGTGGGCCCGAGCTCCGACCCCGACTCCGACACGCAGCGCCTGGTCGCCATCGACGTGGCGAGCTCCGCCGCCGACGCGCAAGACGCGCTGGTCCCGCTGACCTAGCAGAAGGCGCCTTCATGGGTCGCACCCGCTCGCATACGCGGCGCACGCCGCGCTCCCATCCCCGCGGCGTGCTCGTGGCGCGCGCCGGGGGCTTCGGCTTCGTGCAGACGGCGGAGGGGGAGTACTTCGTCCCGGCCGCGTGCATGAACGGCGCGTTCGACGGCGACCTGGTGGAGGTGGCGCCGATCGAGCGCAAGGGCGCCTCGAAGCGCGGCGGGCATGGCGGGGGCGGCTTCGGCGGCGATGCGGCGCGCGAGGGCGGCAAGCCGGCGGCGCGCGTGCTGCGCGTGGTCGACCGCGCGCACGACACGGTGGTGGGCCGCTACGAGGTGGCCGAGCCCTTCGGCGTGGTGATGCCCGTCGACGTGCGCATCCCCTACGACATCTTCACCATGCGCTCCGACTACCCCGGCATCGAGGACGGCTCCCTCGTGCGCGTGCGCATCACGCAGTTCCCCACGCGCCGCACCTCTGCCACGGGCGTGGTGGAGGAGGTGCTCGGGCGCGCCGACGCGCCGAGCATGGGCGTCGACGTCATCGTGGCGCGCCACAAGCTGGAGACGACGTTCAGCCCCGGCGCGCTCGAGGAGGCGCGCGACGCGCAGGTTGACGCGGCGGGCGCGCTCGCGGCGGGCTACCGCGACCTGCGCGAGCGCTTCGTGTTCACCATCGACCCCGCTGACGCGCGCGACTTCGACGACGCGCTGTCGCTCGAGCCGGTGGGCGCGGACGGGGAAACGGACGCAGGCTGGGAAGCGCGTGCGGGCGGGGAAGCGGACGCGGGCGCGGGGATGGAGGCGCTCGCGGCGGGGGAGGCGGGCGCAGCCGGCGACGCGGCGGCCGACGCCGGTTCCTGTGCGGGCGCGGCGCGCTGGCGCCTGGGCGTGCACATCGCGGACGTGTCGCACTACGTGCCGTGGAACTCGAGCATCGACCTCGACGCGCGGCGGCGCGCCACGAGCGTGTACCTGGTCGACCGCGTGATCCCCATGCTCCCGCCCGAGCTCTCGGACGACCTGTGCTCGCTGCGCCCCGGCGAGGACCGCCGCGCGATGACGGTCGACCTCTACCTGGACGACGAGGCCCGGCTCGTGAGCTACGACGCCTACCCGTCGCTCATCCGCTCGAACGCGCGCCTGTCCTACGACGAGGCGCTCGCGCTGCTGGAGCGCGACGCGGCGAACGCGGACGCGCTTGCGGATGCGGAAGGCGTTGGGAGCGCGACGGACGCCGCGAATGCGGACGCGGAAGGCTCTGGGAGCGCCGCGCCCGCCGCGCCCGCACCTTCCCCTGACCTGGTGCGGCGCCTGCGCGCCTGCGCGCGCATCGCGCAGATGCGCGCGAGCGCGCGCGAGCAGGCCGGCGGCATCGACTTCGCGACCACCGAGGCCAAGGTGCGCCTCGACGAGGACGGCGCGCCGCTCGCGGTGGAGCTGCGCGTGAAGAACGCCGCGACGATGCTGGTCGAGGAGGCCATGATCCTGGCCAACGAGACGGTGGCGGCGCACCTGGCGCATCGTCGGTGGCCGTGCGCCTTCCGCGTGCACGAGCAGCCCGCGCCCGACGCGCTCGGCGGCCTGGTCCCGGTGTTCCAGGAGTTCCCCTGGTTCGACGAGGGCCTGGCGGCGCGCCTGGTCACCGGCGACCCGCACGCGATCCAGGCGATCCTCGCCGCCGCCTCGGGGCGCGCCGAGGGCGAGCTCGTCTCGTCGCTTCTGCTGCGCTCGATGAAGCGCGCGCTCTACCGGCCCGAGAACGCCGGCCACTACGGCCTGGCGAGCGCGGCGTACTGCCACTTCACGAGCCCCATCCGCCGCTACCCCGACCTCGTGGCGCACCGCATGCTGCGCGCGAGCCTCACGCATCGCCCCGAGAAGTTCGACCAGGAGGTGAGCGCCCTGCCGTGGATATGCGAGCACGCCTCCGACATGGAGCGCATCGCCGACGCCGCCGCGCGCGAGTCGCAGGAGCTCAAGATGGTGGAGTACCTCCAGCAGTTCGTGGGCACGGCGTTCCCGGGCGTGGTGTCGGGCGTGGCGAGCTACGGGCTCTACGTGCGCCTCGAGTGCACGGCCGAGGGGCTGCTGCCCGTGCGCGCGCTCGGGGAGGAGTACTTCGCGTTCGACCCGGTGCGCTACACGCTCACGGGCTCCGACACCGGCGCCGTCTTTCGGCTGGGGCAGCGCGTGGCGGTGGTGCTCAAGGCCGCCGAGCCGCTCACCGGCAAGCTCGACCTCGCGCTCGCGAAGGGCCGCGGCCGCCGTGCGTAGGCGGGCCGCCCCTCGCCCCGCCGCGAGGGCCCCGCGTCGCGCACAGCCGCACGCGCCCTGCCGCGCGCAGGCGCGCGGGCCCTACCCCGCGTGGGCCTGGCGGTCGAAGAACCCCTTCACCTTCCTGAGCGCGTCGCAGAGCACGGCCTCCTCCTCCTCGCTCAGATCCGCGAGGGCCTCCTCGATGAGGCGCTGGTGGAAGAGGTGGTGGGCGCGGTACACCTGCCGGCCGCGCTTGGTGAGCGAGACGAGCACGCGCCGGCGGTCGGCCTCGTCGCGCACGCGTGCCACGAACCCCTTCTCCACCAGGCGGTTCACGGCGATGGTGAGCGTGGCGAGCGTCACGTCGAGGCGCGCGGCCACTACGTTCATGGGGTTCTCGTCGCGGTACCCCACGGCCTCGATGGTGTGGATCTCGGTGATGGTGAGCCCCTCGGTCAGGCGGTTCTCGAGCGCGCGCTCCTCAACGCGGAGGATGGAGTTGAACGTGCCGGAGAGGAGGTCGTCGACCTCGCGGCGGCGCGCGATGGCCTGGTCGTTCATGGGCAGCCTGCTTCTCTGGATTGAGGGTCGGAAGGATACCGGCTCATGGTAGCATGTCACCTCAGCTTCATCGAGTACAATGTCAACCCAAGCAAAGACGGCCGGAGCAGCGGAAACGCGGAAGCGCGAAACGGGTCGGCGCGAAACGGATCGGCGCGGGACCGCGGTTTTCGCCCCGTCGCCTGCGCGGCCGCGGGCGTCGAGTGAAAGGCAGGTGAGGCACGTGGAGCGGGAGAAGTTCGCCTCGCGCCTGGGGTTCATCCTCATCAGCGCGGGGTGCGCCATCGGGCTGGGCAACGTCTGGCGCTTCCCCTACGTCACGGGCGAGTACGGCGGCGCGGCGTTCGTGCTGCTGTACCTCGTGTTCCTCGTGATCCTCGGGCTGCCCATCATGTGCATGGAGTTCGCCGTGGGGCGCGCGAGCCGCAAGAGCATCGCGGGCGCCTTCAACGCGCTCGAGCCCGCCGGCTCGCGCTGGCACGCGTTCAAGTGGGTGGGCATCGCGGGCAACTACCTTCTCGTGATGTTCTACACCACGGTGGCCGGCTGGATGCTCGCCTACGTCCCGAAGATGGCCTCCGGCCAGCTCGCGGGCGCCACGTCAGCCGACACGGCGGCCGCCTTCGACGCGCTGCTCGCCAACCCGGCCGAGCTCGTCGCGTGGATGGCAGCGGTGTGCGCCGTCGCCTTCGTCGTGTGCTCGATGGGCCTGCAGAAGGGCGTGGAGCGCATCACGAAGGTGATGATGCTCGCGCTCCTGGGCATCATGGGCGTGCTCGTGGTGCGCGCGGTCACGCTGCCGGGCGCCGAGGCGGGCATCGCGTTCTACCTCGCGCCCGACTTCGGCAAGATCTTCGCCGACGCGCCCACGTTCTTCGAGGCGGCCTACGCGGCCATGGGCCAGGCGTTCTTCACGCTGTCGGTGGGCATGGGCGGCATGGCCATCTTCGGCAGCTACATCGGGCGCGACCGCACGCTTCTGGGCGAGGCGGCCACCATCGGCGCGCTCGACACGATGGTGGCGCTGGCCACGGGCCTCATCATCTTCCCCGCGTGCTTCGCGTTCGGCGTGGCGCCCGACTCCGGCCCGGGGCTCGTGTTCATCACGCTGCCGGCGGTGTTCGAGCAGATGTGGATGGGACAGCTGTGGGGGACGCTGTTCTTCGTGTTCATGAGCTTCGCGGCGCTCTCCACCGTCATCGGCGTGTTCGAGAACATCCTGAGCTTCGGCATGGACCAGTTCGGCTGGACGCGCCGGCGCGCCGTGGCGGTGAACCTGGCGGCCATCCCGCTGCTCTCGCTGCCGTGCGCGCTCGGGTTCAACGTGCTTGCGGGCGCGGTCGTCCCCGGCATCGGCGACATCCAGGCCGTCGAGGACTTCCTCGTCTCGAGCAACATCATGCCCTTGGGCTCGCTCGTGTTCGTGGCGTTCTGCGTGAGCCGGCGCGGCTGGGGCTGGGAGGCGTTCGTCGCCGAGGCGAACGCGGGGCGCGGCCTGCGCTTCCCCGCGTGGCTCAAGCCCTGGATGCGCTTCGGCGCGCCCGTGCTCGTGGCGATCATCCTCGTGATGGGGTGGGCGCCCATCGTGGCCGCCTGGGCGGGGTGAGGCCGCCCGTCGCCTCCGCGCGCCCGTCCGAGGCTGCGCCCCGCCGCCGCGCTCGCGCCGTGCCGCGCTCGCGTCGCTACCCTTGCAGCAGGTCGAGCAGCTCCTCGCGGGTGAGGCCCGCGAGCCCGGAGGCGCTCGAGGCGGCCCCGCCGATGACGCTCTCGGCGAGCTCCACCTTCGCCTGCTGCAGCGCGAGGATGCGCTCCTCGACGGTGCCCTTCGCGATCACCTTGTACACGCTCACCACGTTCTCCTGCCCGATGCGGTGCGCGCGGTCGGTGGCCTGGTCGGTGGCCGCGGCGTTCCACCACGGGTCGGCGTGGATGACCACCGAGGCGCCCGTGAGGTTGAGCCCCGTGCCGCCCGCCTTGAGCGAGATGAGGAACGCCGGCGTGTCGTCGGCGTTGAAGGCGTCCACCAGCTCGACGCGGCGCTTCTTCGGCGTGGCGCCCGTGATGCGGAAGTAGGGCACCTCGCGCGCCTCAAGCTCGGCGGCGATCAGCTCGAGGTAGCTTGTGAACTGGGAGAACACGAGCGCCTTCGCGCCGGCGTCGCGCGATTGCTCCACCAGGTCCACGATGGCCGGCATCTTCGCCGCCCCGCCGCGGTAGTTCTCGAACAGAAGCGCCGGGTCGAGCGCGATCTGGCGCAGCCGCATGAGCTCGGCGAGCACCTCCACGCGCGACTTCTCGGGCACGGGGCCCCCGCCGCGCGCCTGCGTCGCCTTCTTCTGCACGTTGAGCTCCTGGCGCAGCTGCTGCTCGGCGGCGTCGTAGAGGCGGCGCTGCTCGCGCTCGAGCGGCACGTACACCACGGTCTCGAGCTTGTCGGGCAGGTCGGGCAGCACCTGGTCCTTGCGGCGGCGCAGGACGAATGGCCCCACGAGCGACTGCAGGCGCCGCGCGAGGTCCTCGTCGCCGCCGAGGATGCCGAGCTCGAAGCGCTCGCGGAAGCGCGCGTAGGAGCCCAAGAAGCCCGGCATGAGGAAGTCGAAGATCGACCAGATCTCCGAGAGGCGGTTCTCCACGGGCGTGCCGGTGAGCGCGAAGCGGTGGCGCGCGCGCAGGCGCTTGACGGCGCGCGTGGTGAGCGTGGCGTGGTTCTTGATGTACTGGGCCTCGTCGAGCACGCAGCAGAAGAGGTCGGCCTGCTCGAGCTCGCGCACGTCGATGCGCGCGAGGTCGTACGAGGTCACGAGCACGTCCACGCCGCGCTCGGCGCGGATCGCCGCGCGCTCGCGGCGCGGGCCCTCCACCGCGCGCACGGAGAGATCCGGCGCGAAGGCGGCGAACTCGGCGAGCCAGTTGTACACGAGCGAGGCCGGGCACACGATGAGCGAGGGACCCGCCGCGCGCGCCTCGGTCGCGCGCGCGAGCAGGAAGCTGATGAGCTGCACCGACTTGCCGAGCCCCATCTCGTCGGCCAGGATGCCGCCGAACCCCAGGTCGGCCAGCGCGCTCATCCAGCGGAACCCCTCGCGCTGGTAGGGGCGCAGCGTGCGCGCGAGCGCGTCCGGCACGGCGTAGGCGGCCTGGTCGATGCGGTGGAAGCGCTCCACGTAGCTCTCGAACGACGCGTCGCGCCGCGCCTCGGAGAACTCGCGGTCGAGGTAGAACGCGCGGTAGGTGGGCAGCTCCACGTGCCCGCCCGCCAGCTCGGCGGCGCTGATCCCCAGGTCGTCCACGAGGCGCTCGAGCTCGCTCAGGTCGTGGTCGCGCATGTCGAGGAACGCCCCGCTGCGCAGGCGGTGGAACCGCTTGCGGCGGCGGTAGCTCGCCAGCAGCGCGGCGAGCTCGCCGGCGTCGAGGTCGGTGGCCGACACGTCGAGGTTGATGAGGTTGCCGGCGATGGAGAGCCCCATGCTCACGCGCGGCTTCTTGTCGGAGAGGAGCCGGTCGAAGGCGGGCGTGGTGAACACCTCGCCGAGCGCGCGGAACTGCGCGAGGCCGCCGAACAGAAGCGCGCCCGCGGCGCGGTCGTCCGCGAGCGGCAGCGTGTTGTCGGCGTCGAAGAACGCCTGGACGAGGCGCACGGCGCGCCCCTCGAGCACCTCGTCGCGCAGGGGAGCGAGGGCGGGGAAGGGGGCGTCCGGGCCGCCGGCGGGCGCGGACGCGGCGCCGCTGGCGGACGCGGACGCGCC
>NZ_JAAKEE010000004.1:0-115479 GCF_011038995.1 Adlercreutzia sp. ZJ242 | reverse complement strand
CCGCCGGCCGCGAGCGTGGCGGGCATGTCGGCCGAGGTGCGCTATGCTGCCGCCGTCGACTCCGGAATGGCCGGAACGGGCTGGTAGGAGATCGGGAGAGCATGGCCCCCATCAAAGTTACGCCGTCTTTTCCCTGTGACGTGGCGGTTTGTTAATGCACTCTTCGGCAAAAGGTGGTATAACGACGGAGGCTAGTAAAACGAAAGGAGATTTTCATGGCGAAAATCGTTAATTCCTGGAATGACTGGGATCCGCTGAAGCACGTGATCGTCGGCCGTTGCGACAACGGCATGATCCCGCCCGAGGAGCCCGCGACTTCCGAGAAGGTTCCGGTCGACTCCGACATGCGCGGCATGTGGGGCCTGCGCCCGCTGCGCACGGTGGAGAAGGGCAACGAGGCTCTCGACCGTCTGGTGAAGATCCTCGAGGACCGCGGCGTCAAGGTCGACCGCCCGACGCCTCTGCAGTGGAACCAGAAGATCGCCACGCCTGACTTCACGAACGACTCCATGATGGGCTGCATGCCGCCGCGTGACGTGCTGCTCACCATCGGCAACGAGATCATGGCCGCCGCGCAGTCCTTCCGCTGCCGCTACTTCGAGTACCTGGCGTACTGGCCGCTGATGGAGAAGTACTTCGAGGAGGATCCCGAGTTCAAGTGGACCCAGGCCCCGCGTCCTCGCCTGACTGACAAGTCCTACAAGCACAACTACTACGACGAGTCCATCACGCTCGAGGAGCGCCTGGTGCGCACCGCCAACAAGGACTTCGTGACCACCGAGGTCGAGCCGATGTGGGACGCCGCCGACTGGATGCGCATGGGCAAGGACATCTTCGTCCAGCACGGCCTGACCACCAACCGCGCCGCCATGGACTGGATGCAGCGCTACCATCCCGAGCTGCGCATCCACGCCGTGAACTTCCCCGGCGACCCGTACCCCATCCACATCGACGCCACCTTCGTGCCGCTGCGCCCGGGCCTGATCATCAACAACCCGGTGCGCCCGCTGCCCGAGGAGCAGCGCGCCATCTTCGAGGCGAACGACTGGCAGATCGTCGAGGCGGCCAAGCCGGCTCACACCGAGCCGCCCGAGCTCTGCTACAGCTCCGTGTGGCTGTCCATGAACTGCCTGGTCCTCGACCCGAAGACGGTCGTCGTGGAAGCTTCCGAGGTCTACCAGATGGAGCAGATGGACAAGCTCGGCATGAACGTCATCCCCTGCGACCTGCGCGACGCCTACCCGTTCGGCGGCGGCCTGCACTGCTGCACCGCTGACGTCTACCGCGAGGGCGGCTGCGAGGACTACTTCCCGAACCGCGTCAAGGACTGCACGCTCGTGCGTCCGGAGATGTGGAACGACTAATTTCGTTCCGCCCGTCCTGACGGAGCGGGCGGACCGCTCGATGCTGCGGCTTCCTGCGGCACCTGACCTAGCCCCTTGTTTGGGGCGCGGCGTGGGCGAAGCCCACTTGGCCCCAAGGCGGGGCTATTCCAGGCACCGCAGGAACCCTCGCTGACGTTACGAACGACAGGCGGGTTTGCCGTGGGTTTGCTATGATGATCTGGCACGTGGCTGCGCTGCGTGCCAGATTTTTTGTTGAAGAGGGAAGGGGCTTCGTGGGCGGCGACGGCGACAAGGGCAGGGGCGACTTTCAGATGGACAAGCGGCGCGGCGTCGTCGCGCTGCTCGTGGCGACGACGGGCATGGGCCTGTCGGGGCTGCTCAACCGCGGCGCCACGCGCGTCGACTTCTTCGGCGGCGAGCTCGTGGCGGGCGAGTCCATCGGCGCGTTCATGACGGTCGGCCGCATGGGCATGGGGCTTCTGCTCTTCGCCATCCTGCTCGTGCTCACGCACAAGACGACCCTCTTCCGCCGCACGCGGATCTCGCCCGCCATCGTGCTCGGCGGGCTCTCCGTGGGCGTGTCGTTTGCGTTCTACCTGGTGAGCGCGCTGCTCACCTCGCTCGCCAACGCGGTGTTCCTCATCTACACGGGGCCGCTGTTCTGCACGCTGCTCGCGCGCGCGTTCCGCAAGGAGCCCATCAGCCGCTTCCAGGGGCTGTGCCTCTGCGCGGTGTTCGCGGGCATGCTGCTCACCTCGGGCGTCGTCTCGGTGGGCCCGGGCGGCGTGAGCGTGGGCCTCGCCCTGGCCGCCTCCACGCCGGAGTTCCCGCAGAAGGGCCTCGGCGACGCGCTCGGCCTTCTGTCGGGCGTGTTCTACGGGCTGTCGCTGTTCTTCAACGGCTACCGCAAGGACTGCGACTCCACGGTGCGCGGCGTGTGGAACTTCCTGTTCGCGACGGTGGGGTCGCTCGCCGTCGCGTGCGCCATGTGCGGGACGTGGCCTCTCGGCGAGGTGGCGATGACGCCTGCGAACTGGGGGTTCGCCCTGGCGCTCTGGGTTGTCTGCGGGCCGGTGGGCCTCGGGCTCCTGCTCGTGGCGGGGCGCAACCTGCCGGCCGTGGAGTACTCCACCATCTCGTACTGGGAGTGCGTCGTGTCGCTTCTGGCCAGCGTGCTCGTGTTCCACGAGGCCATGACGGCGGGCACCGTGATCGGCGGCGCGCTCATCCTGGTCGGCGGCGCGCTGCCCGCCATCCAGGCGCTGCGCAGCTCCGCGACTCGCCGCTGACCCGCCGCCCGGGTGCTGTGCAAAGGCGCCCCGCCCGCCGCTTGGGCCCTGCGCAGCTCGCCGCGCATCCCCTGCGCTCACCCCGCCAGATTGCCGTCGCTTCTGCCCCCTGGCCTCTTCGCGGCTCGCCGCTGACCCGCCGCGAAGTGCCGCTGACCTGCCATACCCCCCGCATTTTTCCCATTAAGGGAGTGTAAAGCGCCGTTGAAAGGCGGGTATGGTAGGGTACCCTCGTGGAAGAGTACGCGCAGGGGGCGGGCTAACAGGTAGTCAGCAGATCGGTGTGAGCACGGCAGAAGGTTCGTCGTGCATTGGGCTGAGTCTTCAGCTTGCGGGATCCAGCGATTCGTAGACTGGTTGGTTGGCTTTCCCTTGCCAAAGCTCGAGATGGTGCGAGAGGCGCGCCGCGTGACGCGGCCGCTTGCGCGCGCCGTGAGGCAACAGGGAAGGGAAGCGGTTCATGAGCGAGAGCACCAAGGCTGCCCCATCGGCGGCCTACACTGCCGACGAACAGCAGAAGACCCTCAAGAAGGTGGTCTTCTCCTCGTTCTTGGGGAACTTTATCGAATGGTTCGACTACGCGAGCTACTCGTACCTCGCGACGGTCATAGCGTTGGTGTTCTTCCCCGACGCGGACAAGACCGTCGCCGTCATGAGCACGTTCGGCGTGTTCGCGCTGTCGTTCCTGGTGCGCCCCGTCGGCGCCATATTCTGGGGCAACATGGGCGACAAGAAGGGGCGCAAGTGGGCGCTGTCCATCTCGATCCTGCTCATGAGCGGCGCGACGTTCCTCATCGGCTGCCTGCCGGGCTACGCCGTGCTCGGCGTCGGCGCGCCGCTTCTGCTCCTGCTGCTGCGCATGCTGCAGAGCTTCTCGGCCTCGGGCGAGTACGCCGGCGCGGCCACGTTCATCGCCGAGTACGCGCCGAAGAACCACCGCGGCTTCTACTGCTCCATGGTGCCGGCCTCCACGGCGGCGGGCCTGCTCATCGGCTCGATGTTCGCCACGTTCATGTTCAACGCCTGGGGTGCCACCTCGTCGTTCGTGATCGAGTGGGGCTGGCGCATCCCGTTTCTGCTGGCGCTGCCCCTCGGCTACATCACGCACTACATCCGCACGCACCTGGAGGACTCGCCGGTGTACGCGGAGATGCAGCGCAAGCTCGAGTACACGGGCAACCCGCCTGAGAAGCAGCCCATCCGCACGCTGTTCACCAAGCACTTCAAGGTGCTCGTCATCTCGTTCGGCGCCTGCGTCCTGAACGCCGTGGGCTTCTACGCCGTGCTCACCTACCTGCCGAACTACCTTGAGACCACGCTCAGCTACGACGCGAGCGCGGCGTCGACCATCACCACCATCGTGCTGGTGGTCTACATCGCGTTCATCTTCCTGTCGGGGCGCGTGTCCGACCGCTTCGGCCGCAAGAAGATGCTCATCATCGCGTGCGTGGGCTTCATCGTGTGCACCATCCCGGCGTTCATGCTGCTCGGCACGCTCGACTTCACGGTCATCCTGGCGGTGGAGCTCCTGATGTGCCTCATCCTCACCATCAACGACGGCACGCTGGCGAGCTACCTCACCGAGACGTTCCCCACCGAGGTGCGCTACTCGGGCTTCGCGCTGAGCTTCAACCTGGCCAACGCCATCTTCGGCGGCTCGGCGTCCTACATCTCGTTCTGGCTGATCTCGGTGACGGGCAGCGACATCGCGCCCGCGTTCTACATGGTGTTCATCGCGGTGATCGCGCTGGTGGCCATGATCGCCTCGCACGAGCACGCGAACAAGGACCTCTCCGAGGTGCGGTAGGCGCGGCGCCCTGTCCTGCGGCCGCGGGCGTCCGAAGCGCCCCGCGCGGCGCCTGACCTCGCTGGACCTTGGCGCCCTGCGACGCCAGCTTCGCGCCGACGCCTCCTCTTCGCGCCTTCCCGGAGCCCTCCCGCTTGAGCCTGTCGGCTGGGGCGGGAGGGCTTTTTGTGCGGCGGGGCCGCTGTTTTTGACCTGCGAGGCTGCGCGGGCCTTCGGCTTCGGGTACTATATATAAGATTAAACGTTCTCGACGAAGGGATAGGTTTCATGTCGAACGAATACAAGTACGATCGCGTGCTGCTCAAGCTGTCCGGCGAGGCTTTGGCGGGTGACCTCGGCTACGGAATCGATCCCAAGGTCGTTGACGACCTGGCCGACGAGATCGCCGAGATCGTGCACGACGGCGTGCAGCTGGCGGTCGTCGTGGGCGGCGGCAACATCTTCCGCGGCCTGGCGGGCTCGGCGGAGGGCATGGACCGCGCGCAGGCCGACTACATCGGCATGCTGGCCACGGTCATGAACGCGCTCGCGCTGCAGGACTCCTTCGAGCGCCACGGCGTGTTCTCGCGCGTGCAGAGCGCCATCAACATGCAGGAAGTGTCCGAGCCCTACATCCGCCGCCGCGCCATCCGCCACCTCGAGAAGGGCCGCGTGGTCATCCTGGCCGCCGGCACGGGCAACCCGTACTTCACCACCGACACCACGGCGGCGCTGCGCGCGTGCGAGCTCGACGTGGACTGCCTGATGAAGGCGACGAAGGTCGACGGCGTGTACGACTCCGACCCGAAGAAGAACCCCGATGCGAAGCGCTTCGAGCGCATCACCTACCTGGAGGTGCTCAACCGCGGCCTGAACGTGATGGACGCCACGGCCACGTCGCTTTGCATGGACAACAACGTCCCCATGATCGTGTTCGACCTCACCAAGCGCGGCAACATCAAGGCGGCGCTCAAGGGCGAGGCCGTGGGGACCACGGTGGAATAGCCGAGCATCTGACTGACAGCATGCGCGCCGCGGACCGAGAGGTGCGGCGCGCCCTTTGGAGAACAGGGGAAGGTGGCATCATGGCCGACATTGACGAGATCATGCTTCAAGTTGAGGAGCGCATGGAGAAGGCGATCGACGCGCTGGGCGACAACTTCGCCTCCGTCCGCACGGGCCGCGCGAGCGCCCTTTTGCTCGACCGCATCAAGGTTGACTACTACGGCGTGCCCACGCCCATCAACCAGATGGCCGGCGTCAAGACGCCCGAGGCGCACCTGCTGGTGGTCGAGCCGTGGGACAAGTCGATGCTGCGCGCCATCGAGCACGCCATCCTCGAGAGCGACCTGGGCGTGACCCCCAACAACGACGGCTCGGTCATCCGCCTGCCCTTCCCGGCGCTCACCGAGGAGCGTCGCCGCGAGCTGGTCAAGCAGTGCCGCACCTTCGCGGAGGAGGCGCGCGTGGCCGTGCGCAACGCCCGCCGCGACGCGAACACCGCCATCGACAAGGCGCAGAAGAACGACAACCTGCCCGAGGACGAGGCCAAGCGCGCTGAGGTCGAGGTGCAGAAGACCACCGACAAGTTCGTCGCCGAGGTCGACGCCTTGCTGAAGAAGAAGGAAGCCGAGGTCATGGAGATCTAAGGGGCGCCGGAGCGCTTCTCGCTGACGTTGCGAACGACCAGGGTCTCTCTGCCTGCTGTCTCTTCGCAGCGGCAGGCCGGGATCTCGTCCCCTCTGACACCTTGAGGTGGTGATGGTGCTGTGAACAGGACGCTTGACTACATATTCCCCAACCCGCCCGCCGGGCTCGACCCGACGGCGCTCGACTGCGCGAACATCCCCGAGCACGTCGCCGTCATCATGGACGGCAACGGGCGCTGGGCGAAGAAGCGCGCGCTCAATCGCCTGCGCGGGCACAAGGCGGGCATCGAGGCGGTGCGCGAGACGATTCGCTGCGCATCTGACCTGGGAGTTCGCTATCTCACCATCTACTCGTTCTCCACGGAGAACTGGAGGCGGCCCCAAGACGAGGTCATCGGCCTCATGGACCTGTTCGCCAAGACCATGCTCGCCGAGGTCGACGGCCTGCATGAGGAGCACGTGCGCGTGATGACCATCGGCGACGTGTCGGCGCTGCCCGACGAGACGCGCGCGGCGTTTGACGAGGCGTGGGAGAAGACGAAGGGCAACGACGGCATGACGCTCGTGGTGGCCGTGAACTACGGATCGCGCCAGGAGATGCTACATGCCGCGCAGGCGTGCGCCCAGCATGCCGTGGAGGCGGCGCGCGAGACGGGCGAGGTGCCCGCCATCACCGAGGAGCTGTTCGAGCGCGGCCTCTACACCGCCGGCATCCCCGACCCCGAGCTGCTCATCCGCACGTCGGGCGAGATGCGCGTGTCGAACTTCCTGCTGTGGCAGATCGCGTACTCCGAGTTCGTGTGCACCGACGTGCTGTGGCCCGACTTCGACCGCTACGAGCTTCTGCGCTGCCTGTTGGAGTACCAGCGGCGCGACCGTCGCTTCGGGGGAGTCAAGTGAGGGATCCTGAGGCGAAAGGCCAGCTCACCGAGAAGCAGCGGGAGGCGCGCGCCCGCCTGCGCACGCGCACGGCGTGCCTGCGCGCGCAGGCGTCGTCCGACCTGCCGCCCTTCAGCACGCGCCCGACCACGAAGGACCTGGTCGAGCTCGACGAGGACGCATCCTCGCAGGCCTTGCCCTCCGACGCTGCCAGCGCCGTCCCCGACGGCCCGCCTTGGCGCTACGGCATGACGCCGGAGGAGCGCGCCGAGCTGCTCGAGCGCAAGGGGCACCGCGCCGAGAAGCGCCAGAAGATCAAGGCGGCCGCGCTCGACAAGACGCCCGAGAAGCTGAAGAACCCCTCGGGCTTCCAGGTGCGCTTCCGGACGGGCGCGGTGTACACGGTCGTCACCGTGGCCTGCGTGCTGGCGGGCGACTTGCCCATGCTGTGCATGCTCATGGTGATGGCCGGCATCTGCGCGGGCGAGTTCTACTACATGCTGCGCTCCGACGCGAAGCTGCCCAACGAGATGCTCGGCATCATCGCGACGGTGCTCTACCCGCCGAGCGTGTACTTCTACGGGCTTGCGGGCGCCTTGATCGTGAGCCTCGGGCTGCTTCTGGCGCTTCTGGTCTGGTACGTGTTCTGGCTGCGCGCGCGCATCCCCGACGTGGGCGTGAGCTTCTTCGGCGCGGCGTACACGGGCCTTCTGCTGTGCGGGCTGGTCATCGTGCGCCAGGCGCTCGGCGACCCGTGGGGCGGCGTGGCGGTGCTGCTGCTGTTCGTGAGCGTGTGGGCCAACGACGCGTTCGCCTACCTGGTGGGCAGCAAGATCGGCAAGCACAAGCTGGCGCCGCGCACCAGCCCGAAGAAGAGCTGGGAGGGGTTCATCGCGGGCCTGGTCGGCTCGGTGGCGTTCTGGTGCGTGCTGTCGCTCGTGCCGGGCATCACCATGCCCATTCCCATGGCCGTGGTGTTCGGCCTGGTCTGCGGGCTCATGGAAGTGCTGGGCGACCTGGCCGAGAGCCGCATCAAGCGCAACTCGGGGTTCAAGGACTCGGGGACCATCATGCCGGGGCACGGGGGCCTGCTCGACCGCTGCGACTCCATCTTCCTGGCGTCCATCACCGCGTCCATCCTGCTCATCGCAGGCGGGTGCATACCCTATTCGGTGTTCTAGCGTTTTGACGGCGCACGCTGCGAGCGGGCTCTGCCGCCTGCGGCGCGCGCTGCTTTCGGAGGGATGACATTGGCTAAGAAGCGCGTTGTTGTTTTGGGATCGACGGGGTCCATCGGCACGCAGACGCTCGACGTGGTGCGCCAGCATGCCGACAAGCTCGAGGTCGTGGCGCTGGCGGTCGGCACGCGCACGGACGAGCTGCTCGCGCAGGCGCGTGAGTTCGGCGTGCGGCATTTGGCCGTGGGGCGCGAGGAGGCGGCGGGCCTGCCCGTGGCTGACGAGCTGCTCGCGCAGGCGCGCGGCGGCGAGGGCTCAGGCTCAGGCTCGCTGGCGTTCGGGCCCGAGGGCGTGGCGGCGCTCGCGCACCTGCCCGAGGCCGACGTCGTGGTGAACGCGCTGGTGGGAGCTGCCGGCCTGCGCGCGAGCTTCGAGGCGCTCAGCGCGGGGAAGGTGCTCGCGCTCGCCAACAAGGAGTCGCTCGTGGTGGGGGGCGACCTCATCATGCCGCTGGCGGCGCGCGTCGACGAGCAGCGCCGCGTGCGCGGCGCGGCCCCGAAGGCGGGTCCTGCGGGCGCGCTCATGCCGATCGACTCCGAGCACGGCGCCATCTACCAGTGCCTCCTGGGCGAGGACGAGCGCGAGGTGTCGCGTCTGTGGGTGACGGCCTCGGGCGGCCCCTTCCGCGGGAGGAAGCGCGCCGAGCTCGAGGGCATCACGCCTGCGCAGGCGCTCGCGCATCCCACGTGGAACATGGGCGCCAAGATCTCCATCGACTCCTCGACGCTCATGAACAAGGGCCTCGAGGTCATCGAGGCGCACCACCTGTTCGCCATGCCCTACGACAAGATCGAGGTGGTGGTGCAGCCGCAGAGCGCCATCCACTCCATGGTCGAGTACTCGGACGGCAGCGTGAAGGCGCACCTCGGCACCACCGACATGCGCATCCCCATCCAGTTCGCGCTCTCGTACCCCGAGCGCTGGAGCGCGCCGGTGGCCCCGCTCGACTTCCGCACGCTCGGCTCGCTCGAGTTCGCCGCGCCCGACACCGAGACGTTCCGCTGCCTGGCGCTCGCTCGCGAGGCGGGGCGCACGGGCGGCACGCTGCCCTGCGCCATGAACGCTGCGAACGAGGTGGCCGTGGCGGCGTTTCTGGCCGAGGAGGGGACCTACCTCGGCATCGCCGCGTGCGTGGAGGCCGTCATGGAGGCTCATGCGGCCGAAGGCGTCCAGCAGGTGGAGAGCCTCGGCCAGCTCGAGGAGGTCGACGCCTGGGCGAGGGCGAAGGCCCGCGCCTGGGTCAAGGCCCGCTAGGCTCCATCGCCAGCGCCCTCAGGCTCCTCGCTCTCGAGGAGTCCGAGGGCGTCCTCCACTGCACAGCGAAGGAACTCGGAGCGCGAGCAACCTTGCTCTTTGACGGCTTCGTCGACGCGCTTCAACTGGGATCTTCCTATCTTGAAGGTGACGCTGACGAGCTCGTCATCTTCAAAGAGGGGAGGCCGGCCGTAGCGGACGGTGACAGACTTGGCTTCGGGCCATTCTCCGCGATCGTAAGCATCGGCATCGCGCTTGAGCTGCTCGATTTCCTCTCGCGTCATGCCGAGCTTTTCCATGAGATCCTTGTCAGTCAGTACGACGGCTTCCATTTGAGCCTCCTCGTTCTCTTCTGCAGGTTGAGCGCGCGGAGCGACCGTGTGGTCGGAGGAGTGTTCGCGTGGTAGATCAGGATCCCGAAGTCCTTCGCTCGCCCGGTCATCTCGATTACTCGGCCATTCTGGTCTGGCCCGACAGCCACATAGTCGACGAAGCCGTCCTTTCGCTCGATTCGCGTGCAGACCACTGCGTTCTTCCATGCGTGTGCGATCTGGCTCTCGTCGAGTCCGTGCTTGAGGGCGTGTTCCGCAATGGCAAGGTAAGACAAAATGTTTCCTTAATTCGTCTTACAATAGTATTATAAGACGAAAGTAGAAGGCCGTCAACGAGATGGTGCCGTCGTCTTCGGGGCGGCGGCGCGCCGCCCCGGGCTTTCCCTGCTAGCGCTGTCGGCGGGATCTTATGCGGGCTGCGACGAGGGCGACCCCGGCGATGGCTGCGAGGGCGGCTGCGAGTTGGAAGGGCCGAGAGCTGTCGCCGGTTCGGGGCAGGGAGCCTGGGGGCGGCTGGCTTGCGACGGCGGCCCCATGCTCCTCCTCCACGGAGCTTACGGAGACGGTCTGGCTCTCGTCGGCAGGGTCCTCGTGGGAGGCGACCTCGACGCCGTCGCGGGTCAGCTTCTCAAACGCCACGATATTGCGCCCGGAAATCCCCGTGCTGTCGAAGTCAAAGGCGACCTTGACGGCGCCGGTCGGCGCTTCAGGCGTGAAGGCGGTGCTGCCGACCACGGGCGCACCTGAGGCGTCGAGCAGCGGCGTGACCCCAGGCGAGCCTGACGCGTCGGATGAGCCTCCTGCGCCTTCGTCGGCTATCATGAGCGTGCCGCAGGCGACGTACTCCTTGCCGGGGACGAGGCCCTCGTACGCCACGATGTCGATGACGCTGCTCTCGGGATCGGCGCGCACGAGGTGGTCGCCGTCGGCGGCGTCAGCGGCCGTCGTCGAGACCGCGGGACTCTCAAGCTCGATGGTCTGCGCGGCGTTCTCGAGGTCGGCGTGCGCCGCGAGGACGCGTTCGCCTTGTCGCAGCTCCTCGAAGCCGACGACCTGCGCGCCGCCTTGCCCTGCGGCGTTGAACGCGAAAGTTGCCTCGACGGTGCCGCTCGGCTTCTCGGGCGTGAACTCAACCTGGGCGGTCACCTCGTTGCCGTCGGCGTCGAGGTAGGCGCTGCCCGTGTCCTTGTCCATGAGCGTGCCGCGCAGGACGTATGCGCGCCCGTCGGCTACGAGGTTGCGGTAGCTCACCATGTCGATGATGGCGGCGTCGACGTCGGCTGAGGCGGTGCCGTCGCCGTCCTGCACGTCGACGGCCTTCGTGCTGATCGCGGGAGTCTCCACGCGGACGGTCTGCTCGTAGTCGTCCAAGTCCTCGTGTGCGGCGATCACGGTGCCGGGCGCCTCTGCGGCGGCGATCTGCTCGAAGCACACCAGGTCGCGCCCGCCGAGCGCCAGCGCGTCGAACGTGAAGGCAAGCTCGGCGTAGCCGGTGGTCTTCTCGGGCGTGAGCTCTCTCGAAGCTGTCACAGGTTGCCCGTCGGCATCGAGGACGGCTTCCCCGGTGGCTTTGTCCATGAGCATGCCCGTGAGCACGTAGGGCTTGCCGGCGGTGAGCCCTCCGTATGCGACGCGGTCGATGACGCGCGCGTCAGCGGCGCCGAGCAGCGCCTTGTCGCCGTCAAGCGCGTCGCGCGCGGCGGTGCTGATCGAAACCTCGCCTGCTGACTGGTCGTCGAGGGTTCCCAGGTTGACGCTGTAGCCGTCGCGCGCGATGGCCACGTCGGCAAGCTCGACGAGCTCCAGGTGCTCGTTCGCCGCGACGGGCAGCTCCTCGATGGTGTAGACGTCGTAGGGCAGCGCTGAGAGGCTGTCATCAGCCTTGGTCAGCGATCCGGTTGAGGTGAGCCCGAACCACACGCCCGCTGACGCGTCGAGCTTCGCCTCGTCTACCGTTCCGTCAGCGTTGAGCGCGGCGTCGTTGGCGTTGGTGCGGGTCGTATGGGAGATCCACGCCGCGTTCGTCTTGGCCTCGCCGTTGCTATCGGTCACGATGACGTGCCACTCGCCCGTGGTCTGCGAGGTGATCTTGAAGGGGATGCCCGAGAGGCGCTTCTGGTCGCTCTCGCGTGTCTTCACGAACTCCAAGTCTCCGCGCTTGACCTGGTCGTAAGCGGCGCCATCTGAGCTTCCGCTCGCCCCGAGCGCCACGATCGCGCCTTCCTCGCGGATTGTGAACGTGCGCTCCTCCTGGTCGGTGGGCAGGTACCCCGTGCCCGCAGACGTCTCCTCGATAGCGTACGTCCCGTAGGGCAACGCGTCGGCGGCGGTGGCAGCCACGCCGTCATGCGCGACGATGGTGGCGACCACCTCTCCAGGCTTGCGCCACGTGCCGTTCGCGTAGACAGCGCGTGGCGACTTGTTCGTGACGGCGAAGGTGGTTCCGTCAATCGAGGCTGCGCCCAAAGGCGTCAGAAGTCGGCTCTCAGCATCGCGCTTCTCGATGGACACGCCGCCGCGTATGACTTGCTCAGGCACGGTAGGCGCCCGGTAGGTGCGCACGTCCTCGCCGGTGCCCGTGCTCGTGACGTGGCGAATGATCACCTCGCCGCTGTTCGCGAGGTAGCCCTCGGGCGCCCTCACCTCCTGGATGAGCACGGTTCCCAAGGGGATGGCTGTCTGCCCGCGCGAGTTCCGGGGCAGGTTTCCGCCGTCCGGCGTGTGCGCGTTGCCGAGCGGCGCATGCCCGTTTTCGTCGGTGTTCACGAGCCAGGTCGCCGTGGGCGCTCCCGACGCCTCGGCTTGGGCGGGCGTGTCGTAGTAGCCGTCGAAGTAGCGGACGGAGAACTGCGCGTTTTCCAGCGTTGCCGCGCCTTGCGGGATGTTGGTTCTCGTCTCGAGGTCGGCTTTGGCGAGCCAGAGATCTGCGGGGCCGCTCTGTGGGATTTCCTCTACGTCGAGGCGCGCGGTCTGCCCGCCAGATATGCTCACCTCATGGGTTGCGCTGTCGAGCGCGTAGCCTTTGGAAGGTGCCTTCTCCTTGACGTAGCAGGTGCCCGCGGCAAGTCCTTCGGCGCGCGCCCAGCCGTCGGCGTTCGTGGTTATCGTGATGAGCTCGGACGTGCATGCGCTGTCGCGATACACTCCGTAGATGGCGCCTGCGAGCGAATAGCAAGCGTTATCGCTGGTAAGGGAAGGGTTTGCCGATGACTTCCACAGCTCGAGGCCGCCTGTCGGCTCATGGGGGCACACCACGACGATGTTCTGCGTCTTCCCGGTGCTCAAGGCGTAGCAGGAGTCGACGTAGGCGCTGCGCGTCGAGCTCGGCAGCGCCTGCCACGCGGCGATCATGCGCATGTACACGCCGTCGGGGTTCGCCGATTCGCCCATGCCCGCATATTGGACCCAGTACTTCTGCCCTTGGCAGTAGTAGCCGTAGTACCGTCGAAACGCTTTAGAGCAGCCGGTGAGGGCGGCGTCGGCGTCCCAGTACATGCGGTCGGCGATGAGGATGTGCGTGATGGCGTAGTAGTTGTCATCGGTCATGGGAGAGCCGTCGTACCAGGTAGACGGCCACATGCTCGGGTTGAACCCCGGGCCGCCGTAGCCGAAGTACAAAACTGCTGCGGGACTTTCCACGTTTGACCCTCCCTCGTAGGCGTCGCGCAGCGAGAGCTTCGGGTAGGTGCCGGGTGCGGGCGTGAGCTTCGAAGGCTGCGCGCAATAGGCCGTCCAGCCGTTGCCGTCGGAGAACAAGGTGGTGCCGTAGTTGTCGTAGCGGATGTCGCGCCCCACGGAGAGCCGGCCGGTGTCGGCGTAGGCTTGCCGCGAGCACGCGAAGCTCGTGAGCGGGATGAGGCCTGCTGCGATCGCGAGGGCCAGAAAGAGCCTCGCCGCCCTCGAGGCTGCCTGCCGTTGCGCTGCTTGCATGGTCGCTCCTTTCTGCGCGGTTGCGCTGAGGGATGTTCGCTTTGCCCCAAGCGTAGAGGACCCGCCTGGCAGATGCATGGCGGGGGATTGGCGGATTGCTGCGCGAGATTTGATGAGGAATCGACGCGGTGGGGGAGAGGGCGCCTGCGCGCGCGAGGTGCGCATGGGCAGGAGGATGCGCGCGCGGCGGACGTGCGTCTGGCAGAGACCCTTCTTCGGCCATCGCAGATCTGGTAGAAGCCCATCACAATCTGGCGCATATCAAGCGGGATGTTGGCGCAAATCGGACGCTGCGGCAGGAGCTGATGCGCTACGTCCCTAGCCGGATAAGACATGGTGCTTCTGCTTCGGGGCGCGCTTCTGGCAAAATCGCGCAGCGCTTGTAGGTTTTTCTCGCATGCGGGCCGGGCGGTATTTCGCTTCCCTATAATGATCAGCGAAAACGCAACGGCGAGAGCGCAGGGGCCTGACGCGGCCCCGGCGCGCCGCTCGCCTAGCGCGCCTTATGCAAAGGCGCGCGCTGATCGGGAAAGCGAGGCCCATGACCACGTTCGTTATGATCGTCTGCGCCGTTCTGGCCCTGTGCTTCCTCGTGTTCATCCACGAGGCGGGGCACTTCCTGGCGTCGCGCGCCTTCGGCGTGCGCGTGACCGAGCTCATGCTGGGCCTGCCGGGGCCGGGCATCGGGTTCACGAAGGGCGGCACGCGCTACGGCGTGACCGCGGTGCTCTTGGGCGGCTATGCGCGCGTGTGCGGCATGGAGGCCGGCGAGATGAGCCCGCATCTGAGAGACGTGCTGGCGGCGCTGTACCGCCGGGGCACGGCCACCATGGAGGACGTCGCCGCCGACTGCGGCATCACCGACGACGAGGCGTACGAGGCGCTCGAGGAGCTCGTCGAATGGGGCAGCTGCTCGGGTCCCACGAAGAAGGACCAGTTCAACACGTATCGCGCGCCCGAGGTGCGGCCCACGGGGAAGCAGCTCAGAGCCGCGCGCGCCGCGCATCCCGCCGGCGTGGTCGACCCCTCGCTCGCCGTTCGGCCCGCGGCTCCCGCCCTCGCGTCCTACGCGCTCGGCGAGCCGCGCCCCGTCGACGACCCGCAGGCCCTCTTCGACCGCGAGCACGCCCAGCAGTACCGCTCGCTGCCCTTCTGGAAGCGCTCGGCCATCCTGCTCGCAGGCCCGCTCGTGAACCTGCTGTTCACCATGGTCGCGTTCGTCGTGATCTACTCGGTCATCGGCGTCGACCTGCGCTACGTCGACACCGGCGAGGTGATCCACTTCCACGCCACGCCGCTGCAGTCCATCCAGGCGGGCTTCGCCTACATCGGGATGGTGGTGCAGGCGGTCGCGGGGCTGTTCAACCCGGCGACGGCGGCGCAGACGGTCGAGAGCTCGGCGTCCATCGTGGGCATCGTCGCCATGTCGGGCGACTTCTTCGAGAAGGGCTTCGTGGACAGCCTCTTCTTCATGGCGATGATCTCGGTGTCGCTCGGCATCATGAACCTGCTGCCCATCCCGCCGCTCGACGGCGGCCGCTTCGCGGTGGAGGTGTTCCAGAAGCTCACGCGCAAGACGGTGCCGACGAAGGTGATGGGGTACCTGACCGTCGCGGGCATGGTCTTGTTCCTGGGCTTCTTCGCGATTATGCTGAGCCAGGACGTGCAGCGGCTCTTCGCGGGATTCTACTCATAGGAAGGCGGGGCGAAGCGACGGGGCGCCGCCTGCCGGGGCGAAGCGGCAGGGCCGTGCGTCCCGCGCCGGAGCGAAGCGCCGTGCGTCGCCGTGCGTCGCCCGCGCCCTCGCATCGGGCGCCCTCGCATCGGAAAGGAAGGCTGACGAAGTTGGGAGAGACGAGAACTGAGAAGCCGCGCTTCTCCACCCGCCAGGTGATGGTGGGTGATGTGGGCGTGGGCGGCGGCGCGCCGGTGGCGGTGCAGTCGATGCTGAACGCGCCCGCGACTGACGTGGCGGCGAACCTCGCGCAGATCGACGCGCTCGCGCACGCGGGCTGCGAGATCGTGCGCATGGCCATCCCGCACATCGACTGCGTCGACGCGTTCGCGGCGGTCTGCGAGGCGTCGCCTCTGCCCGTGGTCGCCGACGTCCACTTCGACGCGCAGATCGCCATCGAGGCGGCGCGGCGCGGCGCGGCCAAGCTGCGCATCAACCCCGGCAACATCGGCGGCCTGTCCAAGACCGACGAGGTCATCGAGGCGGCACGCGCGGCGGGCATCCCCATTCGCATCGGCGTGAACGCGGGCTCGCTCGACCGCGCGCTCAAGGAGCGCGCCGACCTCACGCTGCCGCAGAAGCTCGCCGCGTCGGCGGCCGACTACGTGCGCTACTTCGAGGAGGAGCGGGGCTTCACGGACGTGGTGGTGTCGGCCAAGGCGCATGACGTGCAGGCCACCATCGACACCTACCGCCTGCTCGCCGCCGAGATCCCGCACGTCCCGCTGCACATCGGCGTCACCGAGGCGGGCACGGCGTTCCAGGGCGTCATCAAGAGCGCGTGCGGCCTCGGCGTGCTGCTCGAAGAGGGCATCGGCGACACCATGCGCATCTCGCTCACCGACGACCCCGTGCTCGAGGTGCGCGCGTGCTGGACGCTGCTCGGCGCCCTGGGCCTGCGCCAGCGCTCCCCGGAGCTCATCAGCTGCCCCACGTGCGGCCGCTGCCAGGTGGACCTCATCAGCCTCGCGCAGCAGGTGGAGGAGCGCGTCGCCGCCATCCCCGAGCCGCTCAAGGTGGCCGTCATGGGGTGCGTGGTCAACGGCCCCGGCGAGGCCGCCGATGCTGATATCGGGGTGGCTTGCGGAGACGGCGCGGGAGTGGTGTTCTCCCATGGTAAAATCGTCCGAAAAGTTGACGAGTCGGCAATCGTCGACGCCCTGATGGAGGAGATAGAGAAGCTATGACCAATGTAATGCGCATGAGCAAGCTGTACGCACCCACGCTCAAGGAGGACCCGACCGACGCGGAGATAGCGAGCCATCGCCTGCTTCTGCGCGCGGGCATGATCCGCAAGACGGCGTCGGGCGTGTACACGTTCCTGCCGCTCGGCCAGCGCGTGCTCTCGAAGGTCGAGAACATCGTGCGCGACGAGATGAACGGCATCGGGAGCCAGGAGATCATGATGCCGGCGCTGCAGCCCTCCGAGCTGTGGCACGAGAGCGGCCGCTGGAACGACTACGGCCCCGAGCTCATGCGCCTGGTCGACCGCCACGACCACGGCTTCTGCCTCGGGCCCACCCACGAGGAGCTCATCACCTCGCTCATCCGCAACGAGCTGCGCTCCTACAAGCAGCTTCCCTGCTCGCTGTACCAGATCCAAGTCAAGTTCCGCGACGAGATCCGCCCGCGCTTCGGGCTTCTGCGCTCGCGCGAGTTCATCATGAAGGACGCCTACAGCTTCCACGCCACCCAGGAGTCGCTGCAGGAGACCTACGACGACATGAGCGGCGCGTACGGGCGCATCTGCGAGCGCTGCGGGCTGGACTACCGTCCCGTCGAGGCCGACTCGGGCCAGATCGGCGGCAAGGTGACCACCGAGTTCATGGCGCTGGCCGAGGCGGGCGAGGCCGAGCTCGTGCACTGCACCTGCGGCTACGCCGCCAACACCGAGGCGGGCGACTGCCTGGCCCGTCCCACGGTGCACGAGGCCGCGCAGATGGAGAAGATCTCCACGCCCGGCATCCACACCATCGAGGACCTCGCGGAGTTCCTGGACATCCCGGCCACGTCCACGGTCAAGGCGCTCTCCGGCAAGGACGCCGAGGGCAAGTTGGTGGTCATGTTCATCCCGGGCGACCACGAGCTCAACGAGATCAAGGCCGAGCGCGCCGTGCCCGGGTTCACGCTGCTGACCGACGAGGAGATGCTCGCGTTCGGCCTGCACAAGGGCTCGATGGGCCCGGTCGGCCTTCCCGCGGGCGCCCGCGTGGTGGCCGCCACCAGCCTGCAGGCCGTGCCCCAGTGGGTCGTCGGCGCGAACGAGGAGGGCTTCCACTTCGTCGGCGCGCGCCTCGGCGAGGACTTCCAGGTTGACGCGTGGGCTGACCTCTGCGTGGTGAAGCCGGGCGACTGCTGCCCCTCCTGCGGGCTGCCGCTCGAGGGCGCGCGCGGCATCGAGGTGTCGCAGGTGTTCCAGCTCGGCACGAAGTACTCCGAGACGATGGGCGCCACCTTCGCCGACGAGGACGGCAACGAGCAGCCCTTCATCATGGGCTGCTACGGCGTGGGCGTGTCGCGCACGCTGGCGGCCGTGGTCGAGCAGCACAACGACGAGCACGGCATCATCTGGCCCATGTCGGTGGCGCCGGCGCACATCTGCGTGGTCCCGCTGACGGTGGGCGACGAGGAGGTGCAGCCCGCCGCCGAGAAGCTCGCGCGCGACCTCGCGGAGGTGGGCTTCGAGGTGGTCATCGACGACCGCAACGAGCGCGCGGGCGTGAAGTTCGCCGACGCCGACCTCATCGGCTGGCCGCTGCAGGTGATCGTGGGCAAGCGCGGCCTGGCCGAGGGCATGGTCGAGGTGAAGCTGCGCCGCACGGGCCAGAAGAAGAACGTGCCGCTCGCCTCCATCGCCGAGCTGATGGCCTTCGCGCACCGCAACCTGAAGAACGCGCGCCCCGACGGCCTGGGCAGCTTCAGCACGATCTTCTCGTAAGCCCGCCTATGACGCGCTTCCGGCGGGCGGCCCGCGACGCGGACGCCGCCCGCCGGAAGGCAGGAGGAAAGCCGCTGCATGTCACATGAGATACAAGGCGTGCTGTTCGACCTGGACGGCACGCTCATCGACACCCATGACCTGATCCTGTCGTCGTTCCGCCACGCCACGCGAGAGGTGCTCGGAAGGGAGCTTCCCGAAGAGGTGCTCATGCAGAAGGTGGGGCAGCCGCTCGTGGTGCAGATGTGGGACTTCGCGGACGACGACGCCACCCACGAGCTGCTCGTGCGCACCTACCGCGAGCACAACCACTCCATCCACGACGCCATGGTGCATACGTTCCCGCAGGTGAAAGAGGTGCTCGAGGCGCTTTCCGCGGAAGGGTACCCCATGGGCGTGGTCACGTCGAAGCGGCATGCGCTCGCGCAGCGCGCGCTCGACGTGCTCGGCATCGCGCCGAACTTCAAGTTCCTGGTGGGTCCCGACGACTACCCGGCGCACAAGCCCGACCCCGGCCCGGTGGAGCACGGCTGCGACCTGCTCGGCCTGCGCCCCGAGACGTGCCTGTACGTGGGCGACAGCCCGTTCGACATGCAGGCGGGCAACGGCGCGGGGTGCGTGACGGTCGCCGCCACCTGGGGCATGTTCCCGCCCGAGGTGCTCGCCGCCGAGGGCCCCGACTTCACGCTCGCCTCCATTACCGAGCTGCCCGCCCTGCTCGCGCGGCTGTAGGGCGGCTCGGCCTCGTGGGCCGCGGGCCCCGCGTCCGCTCGCGGGTTCCGTGGGCTGCGGGCCTCGCGTCCGCTTGCGTCCGCCCGCGGGTTCCGCGCTCGTTCGCGGGTCGCATGCCGCCTCGGCAACGGCTCGTCCCCGGGCGTGGTTTTTCGTCACCCCGCGAGCCTGCGCTGTGCGAGGTGGTAACATGGGAGGCGGGGCCTGCGCACGTGGCGCTCCCCCAGGCGAATGAATCACGAGGATTCGGAGGCACACCATGTCGAGCATCACCGATGGGTTCAGGGACGCGTTTCTCGCTGGCGTAGGCGCGGTAGCCATGGGCGCCGAGAAGTCGAAGGAGCTGGTCGAGCAGCTGATCGCGAAGGGCGAGATCACGGTCGACCAGGGACGCCAGCTCAACGAGGAGCTCAAGCACCAGGCCGTCACGGCGACCACGACCCTGCGCGAGGAGTCGATCGCCGCGCAGCTGTCGGCCATGACGGCGCAGGAGCGCGAGGCGTTCGCCGCCAAGGTGGCTGAGATGGCCGCCGCGGCCAACGCCAAGGACGCGCTCAAGGACGAGCCTGCCGCCGAGCCCGCGCCCGCCGCAGCTGAGCCGGCCGCGCCCGCTGACGCCGCAGCTGCAGCCGATGTCGCCGACGCCGACGCTGCCGACGCCGCCGCTGAGCCCGCGCCCGCGGAAGCCGAGGCCCCGCAAGGAGAGGCGCCTGCCCAGTAGGCAGGCCACCGCATGGCTGACAACACGCTGCTCAAGTACATATTCAGCGAGCAGGTCGAGGTGGACCCCGAGGGGCGCTTCGACCTGTCTCCCAAGACGCGCCGCGCGCGCATGGCCGAGATCCTGAAGATCGTGCGCAAGCACAAGCTCATGAGCTCGGTCACGCCCGAGGAGTTCCGCGCCATGCTCGAGGACCTGGGGCCCTCGTTTGTGAAGATCGGGCAGACGCTCTCCACGCGCTCCGAGATCCTCCCGCAGGCGTACTGCGACGAGCTCTCTAAGCTGCAGGCCGAGTGCGAGCCGCTTCCCTTCGCGGACATGCTCGCCGCGCTCGACGCCGAGTACGGCCCGCGTCGCCCGGAGATCTTCGCCGAGATCGACCCCACGCCGCTCGGCAGCGCCAGCCTGGCGCAGGTGTACCGCGCGCGCCTGGCCACGGGCGACCAGGTGGCGGTGAAGGTCCAGCGCCCGGGCGTGAAGGCCACCATGGCGCTCGACATCGACATCATGCGCATGCTGGCGCGGCGGGCCTCGCGCGTGATGAAGGACGACCAGTTCCTCGACTTGCGCGAGGTGGTCGAGGAGATGTGGCAGACGTTTCTGGAGGAGACGGACTTCCGCCGCGAGGCCGAGAACCTCGAGGAGTTCGCGCGCCTCAACGAGAAGTGCGTGTTCATCGGCTCGCCGCACGTGTACTCCGAGCTGTGCACCGAGTACGTGCTCGTCATGGAGTACGTCGAGGGCATCCCCATCAACCAGTCGGCGCGGCTTCTCGCCGCGGGCTACGACCTCGAGGAGATCGGCGTCAAGCTGCTCGACAACTACGCCACCCAAGTGCTCGACCACGGCTTCTTCCACGCCGACCCGCACCCCGGCAACCTCATCATCCGCGGCGGGCAGATCGTCTACATCGACCTGGGGATCATGGGGCGCCTGAGCGACCGCGACCGCGCGGGGTTCACGGGCATCATCAAGGCGGTGGGCAGCCGCGACGCCGCCGAGCTCAAGGAGGCGCTCATCCGCTTCGCCGTGCAGAAGGACAACTCCGCCATCGACCACACGCGCTTCCTCGCCGACCTCGACGGGCTTCTGGCTGACTACGGCTCGGTCGACATCAGCCAGATCGACGTGGGGAACATGCTCAACGACATCATGGCGCTCACGCGCTCGTGCCGCGTGATGCTGCCGAGCTCGGTGACGAACGTGGCGCGCGGGCTGGTGACGGTGGAGGGCACGGTGGCCGCCTACATCGCCGACCAGAACATCGTGTCCATCATCAACGACCACCTCAAGCGCGAGGCGGACAAGTCCGAGATGCTCGCGTTGGCGCTGCAGGAGCTCGCGCTCGCGCTGCGCGCGTCGGGCAAGGGGGCGCTCGAGGCGTCGGCCTACGCGGGCGAGACGCTCAAGATGCTCACGCGCGGCCAGCTCAAGGTGAACATGGAGATGACCGGCTCCGACGAGCCCTTCCGCAAGCTGTCGAAGCTGTTCACGCGCGTGACCTTGGCGCTCATCGTGGCGGGGCTGTTCATGGGGTCGTCGATGCTGTCGCTGTCGTCGATGGAGCCGCGCGTGCTCGGCGTGCCCGTGCTCGCCGCCGTCGGCTACGTGAGCGCGTTTCTGCTGTCGGTCTGGATCGTGCTCGACATCTGGCGACGGAAGTAGGGCGGCGTGTTACACTAACGGTTCACGTTTGGCTCCCGTTCCCGATGTTTCGAAGAGGCAGTCCCATGGCAGACTACATAGAAGGCAAGCGACCGGTCGTCGAGGCGCTGCGCACGCACGTGCCCGTGAAGCGCATCCTCATGGCCGACAACGTCCAGCGCGACGGCCTGATCACCGACATCCTGCGCAAGGCGCGCAACCTCGACGTGCCGGTGACGAGCGTCCCGCGCAAGAAGCTCGACGAGCTGTCCGACCACGGCAGCCACCAGGGCGTCGTCGCCGAGGCCAAGCCGTTCGAGTACGTGAACGTGACCGCCGTCCTCAAGGCCGCGCAGCGCAGCGCCGAGGAGCACGGCGGGCGCGCGCTCGTGGTGGTGCTCGACCACATCACCGACGCGGGGAACCTCGGCGCCATCGCGCGCTCGGCCGAGTCGGTGGGGGCTGCGGGCATCGTCATCCCCAACAAGCGCGCGGCGCGCGTGACGGCCGCCACCTACAAGAGCTCGGCGGGCGCCATCGCGCACATCCCCGTGACGCAGGTGGCCAACATCTCGAGCTGCCTCGAGCGCCTGAAGAAGGAGGGGTTCTGGGTGGCCGCCGCCACCGAGCACGCCGCCGACTACATCTGGGACGCCAACCTCAAGGGCAAGATCGCGCTCGTGTTCGGCAACGAGGGCGAGGGCGTGTCGAGCCTCGTTCTGGGCAACTGCGACTTCGGCGTGAAGCTGCCGCAGGTGGGCGACATCTCCTCGCTCAACGTGGCGCAGGCGTCCACCGCCTGCATGTACGAGTGGCTGCGGCAGAACCGCACGGCGGCCGAGGGGCTGCGAGGGTAGCGTGCCGCGCCAACGCAAGAAGCTGCTGATCGTCGACGGCTACAACGTGCTGCGCTCGGGCAGCCGCTACAAGCTGGTCTCCGCGACGCACCCCGACTACACTGACGACACGTTCAACACGGCCCGCGAGCGCCTCATCAACGACGTGGTGAACTACGCGGGGCGCGAGTGGCGCGCCATCATCGTGTTCGACGGCGCGTACAACGAGTTCTCCCAGGGCGAGGTGGAGACGGTCGGCGGCGTGCAGATCATGTTCTCGCCGGCGGGGCAGTCGGCCGACAAGGTGATCGAGAAGCTCGCGCACGACGCGCGCGAGCGCATGATCGAGACGCTCGTGGTCACCTCCGACGCCACCATCCAGGACACCGTGTTCGGCGGCGGGGTTGACCGCATGAGCGCCGAGGGATTCTCCCACGAGGTGGGCATGTACTACACGGAGGCGCGCCTCGACGAGGCCCCGAAGGTGGCGCGGAAGAACACGGTCGCCGACCGCATCAGCCCCGAGGCCCTCGCCAAGCTCAAGGCCCTCCGGGACGGCAGGTAGGACGCGCGGCGTCGCCGCTTCTCCCCGGTCGTCCCGAGCGAGCGAAGCGAGTCGAAGGGCCTGGCCGCGAGCGCGGGCGCGAATGCGAGCGTGAACGCGCTCGCGAGTACGAACGCGAGCATGAGCGCAAGCGCGAACATGAGCGCAAGCACGGAACGCGGGCGCTCGCGTCATCATGCGTCCTTTCAGCGTCGGCTCTTCCAAAGGGGCCCACGTTTTTTTATTTCGCGCGAAACACCTGGTCAGGGGTGATTGCTACCAGCGGTTGCGCAAAATGGCTATCAGAGTTGCTGGCAGGTGGCTGGACGCTACCGTAATCTGGGAAGGCGAGACCAACATGACAGTCGCGAAGAGGAGAGGTTCCCGCATGAACAGAGAGATCGCCCCGCGCCTTGCCAGCTTGCGGCGGGAGAAGGGCCTGAGCCAGGAGGAGCTTGCCGCGCAGCTGGGCGTGTCGCGGCAGGCCGTGTCGAAGTGGGAGCGCGGCGAGGCGGCGCCCGACACGGGCAACCTCGTAGCGCTCGCCGACCTCTACGAGGTGACGCTCGACAAGCTCGTGCGAGGGGAAGAGGGGAGGGCGCCGGCGGAAGAGGAGGCTCGGACGGAGGTTCAGGCTGAGGCGGAGGCCCAGGTTCGGGCGGAAGCGGAAGCCCAGGCCGAGGCGGAGGCTGAGGCCGAGGTCCGGGCTCAGGCAGAGGCCGCGCCTGAGCCCGCGTTGCAAAACGAGCCGCAAGATGAGTTGCGAGCCGAGCCGAAGGCGCTCGCGTCCGCTCCCGAGTCTGCGCCTGCTGCATCTGTGCCTGCGCTTGAGCCTGCGCCGCAGCCTGCCGCTGCGCCCGCGCCGGTGCCTGCCGTGTCCGCACCAGCACCTGAGCCCGCTCCGGCCGTGCCCGCGCCTGCCCCTTCGCGCTCCTCGCGTGGCGCGTGGCGCTCTTTTCCCTACCCGGTGGCGTGCGCGCTGTTCTACCTGCTGACGGGGTGCTTGTTCGGATGGTGGCACCCGGGGTGGCTCGTGTTCCTCACCATCCCGCTGTATTACTGGATCGCGCGCATCATCGAGGATGACCCGAACTATCGCGCTGAGCACAACGGACAGGGGTAGGTGCCATGACCAAGCTGACGAGGAAATCACGCAACAAGATCATCGCCATCGTGGTGTGCGGCGTGCTCGTGATCGGCGGGCTGGGCGCCTGCACGACGAGCTGGGCTCATCTGGGGCCGTGGGGCCTGTGGGCCGCGCCCGCGCCGGCGGGCGAGGTCGCGGCGAACACGAAGGAAGTCTCCACCAGGTACGTCGATGCTGGCGAGGTGCGCTCGCTTGACATCGACTGGGCGGCGGGCTCGGTCATCGTACGTGTGGCTGACGATAGCGAGACGGACGGCCGCGTCAAGCTCGTGGAGCGGCAGACGGGCATGATCGCGCGCTCGCAGCAGATGCAGTGGTCAGCATCAGGTGGGGTGCTGAGCGTGCGGTACGGCATGCCGGGTGGCTTCTTCGGCTGCATGGCCGTGAACGGCGTGAGGCACCTGGAGGTGGTCATCCCGCGCAGCACGGCTGACGAGCTGCTTACGGTAAAGGTCAACGGCGCGTCGGGCTCCTACGACCTGTCGGGACTCGCGTGCGAGACGCTGAGCCTCAACGTGGGGTCGGGCGGCGTCAAGGTGGCCGACGTGCGAGCCGACGTGCTGGACCTCGGCGTGGCGAGCGGGCAGGTGGACGTCGCCGGCGTCTTCTCGCAGAGCGTGCGCGCTGACGTGGCAAGCGGTCACGTCAGCGTGGCGTGCGAGCAGGTGATGCCGGGCGACGCGCGCGTCAACGTGGCGAGTGGCCAGGTCGACCTGGCGCTTCCCGACGAAGGCGGCTTCACGGCGGTCGTGGAGAAGGTGTCGGGCTCGTTCTCGTGCGCCTTCGACGCACGGCAGAGCGGGAACACCTACGTCTACGGAGACGGGAAGGCGCGCTTCGACTTCGGCATCGTAAGCGGCCGCGTCGCGCTCAACGCCAGCTAGCGCGTCTGCCCCTCGCCAGGCTTGAGGTCTTGCCGGACGGGGGCAGACGCCCTGCTTGGCGACGTTGCGCTTATCGGCGCTGCGCTAGGCGATCTGGTCGCCGGCGGTGGGGCCGGCCGCCGAGGTGTAGACGGCGTCGACGTGCACGAACACGCCGCCCTTCGCCTTGATGGGCATGCCGATCTGCGCGAACTTCGCGTCGGCCTTCGCCTTCTGCTCCTCGAGCTCGGCTCCCTCGGCTATGCGCGCGGTGCCGTGGATCTGGTAGGCGTCGTGCCCCTCCCAGAACGCCACCGCCACCTTGGCGTTGGCCAGCACGTTGGCGTGCGTCTTCTTGAAGAACTGGTCGGACAGGTAGATCGTCTCGTCGTCGATGACCCACTTCATGCCCACGATCGACGCGTTGGGCTGCCCGTCGGCGGTCGCGGTGGCGAACGCGACGGCGGGCACCTTCTCGAACAGCTCCTTGACTTCCTGCGGCATAACGGCCATGATTCATCCTTTCTCGCAGCCTTTGCTTGCCAGGTAAATAGTACGCCTTTTCCATGTCCCCTTCGCCCAAATGGGAAATCTTGTCGCTGCGCCAATCTCCAGGGGCTCTCATGGCGTACAATGCCGTTGAATTGTCCTAGGATAATTCAACGAAGTCAAAGGGTGGGCCCGAAGCGCCTCGAGGCGTGACGGTGAGGTGCTTCGGGGCCGAGAACCTGCAAGCGGAAGGAGGGCGTCGTGTTCAGCTCGCTGGTGACGTGCTATCTCTTCCTCGGCGGCACGGGCGCAGGCGCTTGCTTCATCGCGAGCATGCTCGCGAAGCTGTCTCCGCGTGGGCTCAGGGAGAGCGCGGGCGAGGCCCGATCGTATCAGCGCCTGCTCGCGCCGAGCTTCGCTGCGGCGTTTGCCCTGCTTGCGCTCGGCGTGCTTTGCCTCATGGTTGACCTGGGACGCGCCGACCGTCTGTTGCTGCTGGTCACGAGTCCGACGCTCGTGCACATCACGGTGGGTGCGTACGCTCTTCTCTTCACGCTCGCGCTCTCCGCGGCGCTCGCTCTCTTGTGGCGCCGTGCGCGCCTGGGCGCGTCGGCTCGCGCGTTGCGCTCAGCGCTCGAGGCGGTCTCGCTCGTGACGGCAGGCGTGACCATGGCGTACACGGGTCTTCTGCTGCAAGCGCAGGCGGCGGTCCCGCTGTGGGCGAGCCCGTGGTTGCCTGTGCTGTTCGTGCTGTCCTCGCTGTCATGCGGTGCGGCCGCGACGCTTGTGACGGCGCAGTTCACGGGTGCTGCGCGAACGTTCTCGCGCGTCTTCGCGCGCATGGCATCCGTCGACGCGGTTCTCATCCTGCTCGAAGCTGCGGTTCTCACGGCTCTGCTCGCGACGGCGAGTCGGGGCGGCGTGCTTGACGGCCAGAGCGCGCTTGCCGCGCAGACGTCAGCGGAGATGCTCACGGGAGGTGCGCTCTCCGAGGTCTTTTGGGGCGTCCTCGTGGCTGCGGGCCTGGTTGCGCCCTTCGTGCTCGATGTGGTTGTCGCGCTCAGCCGACCGCCATGGCCGGCCCGATACTCGGCGGCCGATGCCCTGCGCGTGCAGCTGCCTGGCATCTCGCTGGTCGCTGCAGCGTGCGTTCTCGCGGGTGGCGCAGCGCTGCGCTTCTGCATGGTGGAAGCGGGCATCCATCCCATCGTCTCAACTCTAGGAGTGATGTAAATGTTTCCCTTCGAAGTTGATGAGCAAAGCGACCTGCCCCTGTGGGTGCAGCTGCGTCAGCGGTTGATCTACCTGATCAATTCGGGCTACTTCAAGCCGGGTGACCAGCTGCCTACGGTGCGCGGGCTGGCATCGGACATATCCATCAACTACAACACGGTGAACAAGGCGTATCTGAGCCTGGTGTCTGACGGCTACCTGGAGTCCGCGCGCGGGCGTGGTGTGTTCGTGCGCGACCTCGCGGCTGAGGTGGGCGAAGAATTCGGGCAAGACGTCGAGGCCGTGATGGACGAGTTCATTAACGCATGTCGTGACCTGGGGTTGAGCTATGACGACATGCTGGCGCGCATAGCGCATCGCGTCAAGCAGCGCAAGTTCGAGGAAGCGCATGCGGCGCAGGGCGACATGCCGGGTGGTCGCGGGCGCATCGTGGAAGTGGAGGTAGGCGTGCGGAAGGGAGGCGACCATGCGGCGTTCGGAGGATAAGGCGGGCAGGCCTGCGGGAGGCGGGCGCGCGTCGCAGGGAGCTGATGTGGGTGCTGCGGGTGGTGGCACGGGTGACGCTGGACGGACGGCGCGGCGCTCGTGGCGCGTGGTGCCCGACAGCCAGAGCGGCTACGCCTATACCGAGGTATCGGGCGAGCGGGCGTCGAGCGCAGGCGTGCTGCTGTTCTCGACGGTGGTCTTCGCGGTGGTTTTCGTCGGGGCATTAGGCACGGCATATCTGATTGAAGGCAGGATCGGCCTCGCAGGCATTGGCGCAGCGCTCGTGGCGGCGGCGCTCATGACGTGCTCGGTGCACATCGCGCAGGAGTGGGAGCGCGTGGTGGTGCTGCGTCTCGGCAAGTTCAACCGCGTGTCGGGGCCGGGTTTGTTCTGGACGTTTCCCGTGGTCGAGCAAAACACCATGCGCGTTGACACGCGCGTGCGCGTGACCACCTTCGGCGCTGAGGAGACGCTCACAAGCGATCTGGTGCCGCTTGACGTGAACGCGGTTCTGTTCTGGCACGTGTGGGATGCGAAGTCGGCATGCCTCGAGGTGGGAGACTTTACGCGCGCCGTTGAGCTGGCAGCGCAGACGGCCCTGCGCGACGCCATAGGGCGCGGCGGAGCTGCCGAGGTGGCTATCCGCCGTCAGCAGCTCGACCGCGAGCTCAAGCACATGCTTGAGGAGAAGGTGGCGCCGTGGGGCGTGACCGTGCTGTCCGTTGAGATTCGCGACATCCTCATGCCGTGCGATCTGCAAGAGGTGATGTCGCTCGAGGCTCAGGCTGAGCAGCGCAAGAAGGCGCGCATCATCCTCATGGAGGCCGAGCAGGACATCTGCGAGATGGTGGGCGAGATGGGCGCGGCTTATGCCGAGAATGACGTCGCGCTGCGCCTGCGCGCCATGCACTTGCTCTACGAGAGCGTTCGCGAGACCGGCGGTACCGTGGTGGTCCCCTCGAGCTTCAGCGAAGGTTTCGGTGACATCTTGGGGGAGGTCGGAAAGGCTCCCTTGGGGAAGTAGTCTGGGCGTATCGGGGGCGGGGTGGCAGGAGGACGCCTCATGCATTGTGCCCGTGCTATAATCGCTTTGCGCTTGGTACCAAGCGATTGGCGAAAGGAGAGCCCATGACGCAGTCGACGTTGGCCAGACCCCAGACCGTGCGCATCTCCAGCAAGCGGCAGATCACCATCCCCTCGAAGCTCTACAAGAAGAAGGGCTTCGCTGAGTATGCATGGGTTGAGGAAACCGAAGAAGGCCTGCTCCTCAAGCCGATCAACGTCGAGGACGGGGACGTCTCGCTGTTCGTGTTGCGCCAGCTGGTTGCGGCGGGCTATGAAGGCGAGGAGCTCGTCAAGCGCTATCAGGAGGCCTGTCCGCGCGTGGTGGGCCTGCAGCCTTTGGCGGTGGAGAAGATCCTGGTGTCTTCCGGCGAGCGTGTGCGCGAGGCCGTCGCCCAAGCTGCCGCTGCGTTTCCCGCGATCAGGAAAGCATATCTGTTCGGCTCGTTCGCGCGGGGGACGTTCAACGACGAAAGCGACGTTGACGTGCGCATCGAGTACGATGCTGACGGCTCGTTCAGCTTGCGCGAGCTCGCGCAGTTCCAAAAGCGCATTGAGCAGGCTACGGGTCGCGAGGTTGACGTGGTGTCGGCAAAGCGGCTGAAGAACCGAAATCTTGAGGCGGCGATCGAGAGGGAGAAGGTGCTCGTCTATGAGCGCGAAGAGCAGTGACCTTGCGCGGCTGCAGGAGATCTACGACGTGATAACGCAAACCAAGCGCCAGATGAGGGCGCTTGGCATCACGCGGGAGCGTTTTCTTGACCCTGGGGACGACCAAGACGATCTGGTGGCGGAAGGCATCATGAACCGCGTGTTTCGCGTGACCGAAGAGGCGGGGCGTCTCTCCGAGGAGGTCGTGGAGCGGTACGGGTTCGATCGTCACGGCGTGCTGGGCGTGCGCAACCGCCTCGCTCATGCCTACGGAGACGTTGATCGGGAGATCATCTGGCTTGTCGTGGAGAACGACTTCGACGCCCTGCTGAGGTCGTGCCAGAGGTACTGCGACGACAACGGCCTTGAGCTCGAATGATCTTTGACGCGAGCTCTCGGTGCCAGCGTCGGCGTTAGTGCCTTCGCCCGCAAGACGGCTTTCTTTGCTCTGAAAATTGTCCTATGATAATCCTTGATTGTCATAGGACAATGCTGCTATAGTAATTTCAATGGAATTTGGCCGATTCTATCGTGACGTAAAGGGGCGAGCAGCTTCGGGAAGCTGCTCGCGAGGAGCATCGATAGTTCGAGCCTTAAGCAATAGGCGGCATGCGCAGCTGCCTGGCGAAGGGGAGAGCGAAGCTGAACGCAGGAAGACGCGGCGCTGCAAACACGTGAGAGGAAGCTGTTCCGCGTGAGACGTTTCCGCCTCTCAGGTGGATTTGCCCCGCCCAACGCGCTCGGCAAGAGATGCTCCGCCAGTTCTAGGAGGAGAAATGTCAACAGCGAACAGCTCGCAGGGCGGGCTCACGCGTCGAAGCTTTCTCAAGACGGCAGGGGCGGCGGCTGGCGCCGTCGGCCTCGCAGGCGCCGCTGGCATGACCAGCACGAGCGGCTGGCTGGCTCCGGCTCAGGCTCACGCCGAGCCCGAGGAGCGCATAGCGTACACGTTCCACTATCGCCATTGCCAATGCAACTGCCATCTGAAGTGCACGGTGCGTGATGGGCGTTTGGCTCTGATAGAGCCGAACGATTGGCCTGACAAGCGCAACGAGACCATTTGCGTGAAGGGCATCTCCGAGCTGCAGCACACTTACAGCTTGGAACGCCTGCAGACGCCCCTTAAGCGCGTGGGAGAGCGTGGCCAAGGGGAGTTCGTAGAGATCTCGTGGGAGGAAGCTCTCGATACGATAGCCGACGAAGTTAAGCGGATCCAAGAGAAGTACGGTAAAGACGCGATATGCACGATGCTTTCCGTGGACTCCCTCTCGGTAAACTTGAATAGGCTCTTGGGATCTCAGGAGAAACCCCATTCGGGAATAGACATTGGGCTTGGAAACGGCTTCTCTCCTGCGCTCGCCGAGCCGAGCAATCAGGGATCGGCATCTAACGAGTTCCGTGATTGGAAGAATGCGAAGACCATTCTCAACGTGGGTTGCAACTCGCTCGAGACCTGCATGGTTACTGCTCGCTATTTCTTCGACGCGAAGGACGCGGGCGCTGAGATCATCACGATCGACCCCAACTTCAGCACGACGGCGGCAAATAGCAGTCGATGGATACCGATTGAGCCGGGGACTGATGCGGCACTCTACAGCGGGATGATGTCGATTATCCTGGATAACGGTTGGTATGATGAGGACTACCTCATCGCGAATACCAACCTGCCGTTTTTGGTCAAAACATCCGACGGCTCGTTGCTGCGCGATCATGAAGCGACGAAGGGGGAAGACCCCGCCTCTAATCCGTTCAAGGTAATAGACCAGAAAACGGGAGAGGTTCGCTCGTACAATGCAGATGGCATATCAGCCCAGCTCGAAGGCACCGTCGTTATCGAGGGTGAGCAATATACGACCGCTTTTGCCCTGCTGAAGCAGAAGATGGCGGAATGCCCTGCAAAATGGGCTGCCGAGAAGACCGGTATTCCAGAGGAAACCATCTATGAGATAACGGAGAAATATGCCTGCAAAGGACCGTCTATCCTCTCGTTTGGCTTCGGCGGAGCCGATAAGTTTGCGAATGCTGACGTGTCTGGCCATGCTGCCGTGACGCTTGCGACATTGGTGGGATCGTTCGGAACGGGGATTCCAGGACGTGGAGCCGGAGCTTACGTCAAGGCTTACCATAATGGCCATGCCTCCGGAAGCTTCCCTGCTTGGCCGTTGCCGAGCGAATGCAAAACCTCGGCCGCTCCGAAGGACAGCGTAGACATGCGCGACGAGAACAGCAGAATCCATATGATCTGGCTGCAAGACGGTGCCTTCCAGCAGAGAACGGCCAACCAGAACAGGACCAACGAGTGGGCGAAGACCCTTGACTTCATCGTCGCGCAGGAGATATGGCATACGCCTTCCGTGGACTGGGCTGATATAGTGCTTCCGGTTTGCTCTCATTTCGAATGCGAAGAGGACATCGGCATGCTCCGCTCGTTCAGGGGCCACGTGCTGCTGCAGGAGAAGGTGCTCGACCCCCTCTTCAACAGCCATTCTGATTTCTGGATCGAAAACGAGCTCGCTAAACGCCTTGGCTATGGTGACGACGTGCCCCAAAGCACGGAAGAGCTGGCTCGATGGCAGCTGGACAATCCCAAGGACAAGGCGCTCGAGGGAATCAGCCTCGATGATCTCATCGCGAATAACGGCATCGTTCCCATGAACAATCAGCCTGAGATATATCAAAGCTACGGGAATCAGACCTACAAGACGCCGTCAGGGAAGATAGAGGTCTATTACGAGAATCTGGCGGACTGCGGACAGGCGATTCCCGTCTACGAGGAGCCGAACGAAGCATATGCCTCCAACCCTGCGAGAAACGATTACCCGCTGCAGTTCTTCCAGAGGCGTACGAGATACCACCTGCACCAAAACCTCGTTGACTCCACCTGGATACAGCAGTTTTACTCGCCGCGCGTCGAAATGAACCCCGTAGATGCGGAAAGCCGCGGTCTTGCTGCGGGAGATGTCGTCGAGGTGTTCAACGGGCGGGGATCATTCAAATGCCCTTGCCTTGTAAGCGAGTCGATACGACCGGGAACCATCGCCATGGTTGAGGGCGTTTGGGACAAGTATATGGACGAGGGGTCGCTGCAAAACGTTACGAATGATTACGCGAACCCGCGCGGGCAGAAGCTCAAGAACGGGCGCGTTATTCCGTATAACGACACGCTCGTTGAAGTGACGAAGGCTTAGGTGATGCGTGATGACAAGATACGGAATGGCGATAAGCCTCGATCGGTGCAATGGTTGCAACACCTGCACGGTGGCTTGCAAGATGCAAAACAATGTCCCCATGGGAATGATGTGGAACAGGATCGTGAACGAGGGGTGCGATAGCGAAATAGCGGCCCGAGGCGCTTACCCCCATCTTGAACGCACTACGATTCCCATTGCCTGCCAGCATTGCGAGAACCCCGCGTGCCAGCGCGTGTGCCCTACGGGTGCCACGTATAAGGACGACAAGGGGCGTGTGCAGATCGACTACGACAAGTGCATCGGCTGCCGCATGTGCATGGCGGCGTGTCCCTACAATGCACGTGTGTTCAATTGGGAAGACCCTGTTCGTGACCCCGACTTCAATTACGGCGACAAGGACGTGCCGGTGCGACCCAAGGGCGTGATGGAGAAGTGCACCATGTGCAAGGAACGCACCGACCGTGGCGATGAGCCGATGTGCGTGCGCTGCTGCCCTGCGGAGGCTCGTACCTTTGGCGATCTCGATGACCCGAACTCCGAGGTTTCCCGCCTTATCCGCGAGAAGAGCGCCTACGTCCTGTTGCCTGAGCAGGGCACGCGCCCGCAAGTCCATTATTTCAACTGAGGAGGTGCCTAGAATGCAAACTGCTTCACCTAAGTTCAAGATCGCCGTGGGCGTGCTCGGCGTGCTGGCTGCAGCCGGCGTGGCTGCGTGGATATACCAGCTCATGGGCGGCCTCGGCGTCACCGGCATGAGCAACGGCACGTCGTGGGGCCTCTACATCACCATGTTCATGCTGTTCGTGGGCCTTTCCGCCGGTGGCCTGATCGTGGCCTCCTCGGCGAGCGTGTTTCACATCACGAAGTTCAAGGCCGTGGCCCTGCCTGCCATCATTTTGTCAACGGTGTGCATCTGCGTGGCTGGCATGTTCGTGCTCATCGACATGGGCGGCATCCAGCGCGTGTGGCGCATCATCACCGGGCCGAACCCCACGTCTCCGCTGTTCTGGGATATGTGCGTGATCACCATCTACCTGGTGCTCAACATCCTGTACCTGGTGTTCATGACCAAGCACGGCGTTGATTCTCACAAGGTCGAGGTCGTCTCGCGCTTTGCTCTGCCTGCCGCCATCTTGGTGCACTCCGTGACGGCGTGGATCTTTGGCCTGCAGCTGGCGAAAGAGTGGTACTCGGCCATCATGGCGCCCATCTTTGTTGCGTCGGCTATGGACTCGGGGCTCGCGCTTCTGCTGGTGGTGCTCGTGGCGCTTGACGCCGCAGGGTGGTTCAAGTTCTCGCGCGAGCTCATGAAGTCGCTCGCGGGGCTGCTCGCCACCTGCATCGCGATCGACGCGTTCCTCATCGGCTGCGAGGTGCTCACCATGGCGTATCCGGGTGCGGCGGGTGCTGAGGCGCTGGCCATCATGCTCGGTGGAGCCACCGCGCCGTTCTTCTGGTTTGAGGTCGTTGGCGGTCTGCTCGTGCCTTTCTGCGTGCTGGTGTTCGCGAAGAACCGCGCCAATACGAAGCTCGTGGTGGCTTCGAGCGTGCTGGTGGTTCTGGGCGTGCTGTGCAAGCGCGTGTGGCTGCTGCTTACGAGCTTCGTGGTGCCGAACGTCTACGGCGCACCGGGCATCGCAAGCGGCTCGTCGGCCGCTGCGCATGCGACTGGTGTCGATACGTGGGCGGCGACCAGCTCGTACGCGCCTACGTGGGTTGAGCTCGTGGTGGTTGCGGGCGTGCTGGCGCTTGGCGCGCTCGCCTTCATGCTGCTCGCTCGCAAGATGCTGGTTGAGGGAAGCGGCAAGGAAAAGGCGCGGGTCGCCTCGGCTGCTGGCAAGGAGGCCGCTTCAGCTGCTGGGGCTGAGGCTTCCGCCTAGGATTCGGCCTGCCGTTTCCCAGCTGCCGTCCCCGTTGGGTTTTGCCTTCCCGGCCTGACGGCTCCTTCGCCCCCCTAGCTTGTTGGGCAAACCCCCTTACCCCTCCCTGGTTCGATAGGCAAGCCCTCTTCACCCTCCTCGGGCTTGCCTATCAGCTTTCCGTGCGCTTTCCTCTTCCGACGAAGAGGGCCGAAGTCGCGGCTTTCGGGCGAGGCGCGCCTCTCTGCGCCGCCTGGAAGCCACCATCGAAGAGAAGGTTTCATCGCTATGCTTTACTCGCAAGATTGGCAAACGCTTTCTGCGGCATACGCATTTATCGGGAACTCCCTGCTCATGCCCATGAACCAAACGTCTCATGAGGGGGTAGACCCTGAGTTTTGGGCTGTCTTCCCTGACTTGGGCGACGGGGCCGTGCGCGCCGCTGCCGACAAGCTCAGTGGGTGGGCGCGTCGTGTTGGGGAAGCCGGTGAGGAGGCTGCTGTGCAGGAGGCTGCTGTGGAGCACACCCGCCTGTTCGTAGGCCCGCCCAAGCCGGCTGCTGCTCCTTGGGAGACCTTTCACCGGGGATCTTCCGAGGTGAGCGTGGGCTTCAGCCGGGCCACATACGAGATGCGCGCGCTGTTGCGAAAGGCGGGCCTCGAGCTGTCGGGTCCGTCCAACCAGTATGAGGACCATATGGGCGTGGAGCTGCTTTTGCTCTCGGAGCTGTGCCGTCAGGCTGCTGAGGCAGCTTCGGCACGGCAGGTAAGCGATCCTGACCTTGAACTTAGACTGGAACTTGGATCTGAGCTGGAGCCTGAGCCTGAGCCTGAGCCTGCCTCTGCTCTCGAATCCGAAGCTGAGTTTGACTCCGGATCTGATCAAGCTGTCGAACCCGGTCTTGCCCCCGATCCTGACCTTGACTTCGCCCTGACTGCCGAGTCTGCCAAGGGGCTCTTTTCCTTGGAGGCGCAAGTACGCGCGTTTATCGAGGAGCATCCGCTGGCATGGGTGGATCGTCTCATCGAGGCCGTACGCGCTGGCGCTCCGAACGGCTATGTTGATGGCTTGCTGAGTTTGGAGCGAGCCCTGCTTGAGTGGCATAGGCGACAGCTTGGCTAAGACAGCTTGATCAAGGCTCCTCGAGGAAGGACACTCTGAGGTTTTGGCTTCGGCCTTTGGCCCTTGATTCCGACTAGGGAGGTTCCGGCTAGGTAGATTGATGTGCTTTCCAGATGAGGAAGTTGCAGTGCTGCTCCGCCATGTTCCCGCTGGATTGCTGAGAAGATTCGCCAGATATCCGCCAGGTTGGGACGCGCTCTTCGACAGCTTCGCGTCATGCTTCGGTGGAGCCTTCTTGCAAGACGTGCGAAACGGTCCCGTGGTACTGTTTCCGCATGAAGCTTTTCCTCACTGGCATATCGGCAGCTCAATGGTGGTCGCGCGCTCAGACGCGAGGCTTGCCCTCCAACGCCTTCGACTACCAGGCTCTTGCCGACTGCTCCCCAACGGCTTCCTCCTTGAAGTATCTTGAGCAGGCCGCGCCTTACGTGGAGAAGCCCTATCAACTCCTCGTCCCTTCGAAATGCGATACGAGGAAGGCCGAAGGTGTCGAGACGCATGTTTCTGCGTTTCGGTACGGTGCGGGCTCGTTCATCCGCGTGGCGAATGGCCTGTACGTCGCATGCCCGGAGCTTTGTTTCGTGCAGCTGTCGGCGAGCGAGCCTTTCCTCGACGCAGTGAGCTGGGGCTACGAGCTGTGTGGAGCTTATGCGGTCGACGCAGGCGAGGAATCAGGTCTTTCGGGACGTGCGCCGCTCACCACGACGGCTGCCATCGGCGACTATCTGAGCAGGAACCCTGGTTTGCGCGGGCTGCCGTCGGCGCGACGGGTGCTCGCGCAGGTTCGCGACGGCTCCGCATCGCCTCGCGAGACCGATCTGGCGATGCGCATGACGCTTCCGGGCAAATGGGGAGGATACGGCATTGGCGGAGCGCGGCTGAACCTTCGCATTGACATGGGGGCTCGGGCTCGGTCGCAGACAAGCCAGGGCTATTACGTAGCCGATATGTGCTGGCCGGAGAAGAAGCTGGTCGTTGAATATGATTCCGACCTTCACCTCACCTCGTCAGGGATTGCCCATGACGCCGCGAAGCGCCGCGCGCTGGAAGCGGCTGGGTACAAGGTCATCACGGTGACGAGGCTCCAGCTTGACAACCTGGTTGAGATGGACCGGATCGCACGAGCGATAGCCCGCCGTTTGGGGATTCGTCTCCGTCCGCAAGCTGCCGACTTCAGGCAGCGTCAAAGCGCCCTGTTCTCCGCTCGGGCATAGCTGCTTGCGCCGCCAGTTTGCTGACGAGCGCCGTGAAACCGAAGGCCGTGGGGCCGAAGGCCCGAAAGCACGGAGGCTGTGGAACCGAAAGCTCGAAGGCCCGGAGGCCATGGGGCCGAAGGCCGCTGCGGAACTAAAGGCTGTGGAACCGAGGGCCGTGAGACCGAAAGCTGCGGAACCGATAACGGCGTTTTTCCATCCACTTGTTTGGGGAAGGTGGATGGAAAATGCTCGTTGTCGGTGGTTTGAACCCCTGAAATCGCCGACAACGCGGGTTTTGCAGCCATTTTTTCCAGGAAATCGCCGATAACGGCCTCTTTTCATCCCAAATCGCCAACGGGTGGATGGAAAACAGCCGTTATCGGCGATTCACCCTGGGGAGGGCGAATGGGGGGGGGCAGTCTTCTCGGGGAAATAGATGGCAGCAGCCCCCCTGGGGAGGGCGAATGGAGGCAGCTTGCCTAGAGAGAGCAGGCGGAGGCAGCTCGCCCCAGGGATGGCGAATGGGGGCAGCTTGCTCTGGTGGAGGGCGAAGGGGGGTGGCCTCCCCAGGGAGATTGATGGAGGAGATCTTCTTTGGGAGAAGGATGCCAGCAGCCTGCTTCGGGGAAGCGCATGGCAGCAGCCTTCCCCGGGGGCATGTGGCAGCAGCCTCCCTAGCGAGGCTCATGCTGGCAGTCTTCCCCGGGGGCATGTGGCGACGGTCTGCTTCGGGGAAGCGCACGAGCGTCAGCCCGCCCCGGGAGGGCGAACGACGCCCGTCTTGCCTGATCGCGCGGGGTTTTCTGGCCTCAAATTCCAGCAAATTTCCACAGCTCGTTAAAATTTTTCTTGACTGCGCCACAGGGGCGTTGTATTTTAGCAAATTGCAACTTTTTGCAGATTTGCGATGCGCGTGAAGGAGGAAAAGCCTCGTGGCTCAAGGAGAAAATACCGCTTCCACCAGCCTTTATAGGAATCGCAGAAGCTTCGCCAAGATTCCCGACGTCATGGACGTCCCGAATCTGATCGGCATCCAGACGGATAGCTTCGAGTGGTTCAAAGAAGAGGGCCTGACCCAAGCCTTCGCCGACGTCTGTCCCATCGAGAACAACACGAAGGACATGTGCGTCGAGTTCGGAAGGCATGAGTTCGGCGACCCCAAGTACACGGTCGATGAGTGCAAGGAGAAGGACGTCTCCTACCAGGCTCCGCTCTTCGTGGAGATCCGCTTCATCAACCGCGAGACGGGCGAGATCAAGGAGCAGGACGTGTTCATGGGCGACTTCCCGCTCATGACCCCGCGCGGCACGTTCATCATCAACGGCACCGAGCGCGTCGTCGTGTCCCAGCTCGTGCGCTCCCCGGGCGTCTACTTCGCCGCCGAGCGCGACAAGACGTCTGACAAGACCATCTACAACGCGAAGGTCATCCCGAGCCGCGGCGCGTGGCTCGAGTTCGAGACCGACAAGCGCGACCTGCTCTCCGTGCGCATCGACCGCAAGCGCAAGCAGCCGGCGACCCTGCTCGTGCGCGCGCTCGGCCTGGCCGAGACGAACGAGGAGATCATCGAGCTTCTGGGCAACTCCGAGATGGTGCTGCGCACGCTCGACCGCGACCCCGCCACCACCAAGGAAGAGAGCCTCATCGAGCTCTACAAGCGCTTCCGCCCCGGCGAGCCGCCCACCATCGACAGCGCCCGCACGCTGCTCGAGGGCCTGTTCTTCAACCCGCAGCGCTACGACCTGGCGAAGGTCGGCCGCTACAAGATGAACAAGAAGCTCGGCTACGACCCCGACGAGAACGTCTCCTCCACGCTCACCGACGAGGACATCGTGCGCACCATGCGCTACATCATCGCGCTGCACGAGGGCGAGGAGGGCTTCGCGACCGACGACATCGACCACTTCGGCAACCGCCGCATCCGCACGGTCGGCGAGCTGATCCAGAACCAGTTCCGCATCGGCTTGTCCCGCATGGAGCGCGTCGTGCGCGAGCGCATGAGCATGCAGGAGCCTGACGAGATCACGCCGCAGAGCCTCGTGAACATCCGCCCCATCGTGGCGGCCATCAAGGAGTTCTTCGGCAGCTCCCAGCTGTCGCAGTTCATGGACCAGACCAACCCCGCCGCCGGCATCACGCACAAGCGCCGCCTGTCGGCGCTCGGCCCGGGCGGCCTGTCGCGCGAGCGCGCCGGCTTCGAGGTCCGCGACGTCCACACCTCCCACTACGGCCGCATGTGCCCCATCGAGACGCCTGAAGGCCCCAACATCGGCCTGATCGGCTCGCTGGCGACCTACGGCCGCATCAACCCCTACGGCTTCATCGAGACCCCGTACCGCCGCGTGGTCGACGGCAAGGTGACCGACATCGTCGACTACCTGACCGCCGACGAGGAGGAGAACTACGTCATCGCCCAGGCGAACGACCTGTTCGACCCCGAGACGCGCGAGTACGGCTCCTTCGACAAGGACGGCAACTGGGTCAAGGCCGCCCGCGTGCTCTGCCGCACCAAGAACGCCGCCGGCGAGTTCGGCGAGCCCGACGAGGTGGCGCCCGAGCTCGTGAACTACATGGACGTGTCCCCGCGCCAGATGACCTCCGTGGCCACCTCGCTCATCCCGTTCCTCGAGCACGACGACGCGAACCGCGCCCTCATGGGCTCGAACATGCAGCGCCAGGCCGTGCCGCTGCTGCGCCCCACGGCGCCGCTCGTGGGCACCGGCATCGAGCACCGCATCGCGGTGGACTCCGGCGAGATCCTCGTGGCGCAGCGCCCCGGCGTGGTCGACTACGTCGACGGCCAGACCATCATCATCCTGAACGACGAGGGCGAGTACGACGAGTACCTGATCCCGAAGTTCCAGCGCTCCAACCAGTCCGGCTGCATCAACCACCGCCCGCTCGTCCGCAAGGGCGACGAGGTGGCCGCGGGCGACGTGCTCGCCGACGGCCCGAGCTGCGACGGCGGCGAGCTGGCGCTCGGCCAGAACCTCATGATCGCCTACATGCCGTGGGAGGGCTACAACTACGAGGACGCCATCATCGTGTCCGAGCGCGTGGTGGCCGAGGACCTGCTCACGTCCATCCACATCTCCGAGTACGAGGTCGACGCGCGCGACACCAAGCTCGGCCCCGAGGAGATCACTCGCGAGATCCCCAACATCTCCGACGACATGATCTCCGACCTGGACGCCGACGGCATCATCCGCGTGGGCGCCGAGGTGTTCCCGGGCGACGTGCTCGTGGGCAAGGTCACCCCGAAGGGCGAGACCGAGCTCACCGCCGAGGAGCGCCTGCTGCGCGCCATCTTCGGCGAGAAGGCCCGCGAGGTGCGCGACACCTCGCTCAAGGTGCCGCACGGAAGCGGCGGCCGCGTCATCGGCATCTACCGCTTCTCCCGCGACAACGGCGACGAGCTGGCGCCGGGCGTGAACGAGCTCGTGCGCATCTACGTGGCCCAGAAGCGCAAGGTGCAGCAGGGCGACAAGCTGTCCGGCCGCCACGGCAACAAGGGCGTCATCTCGCGCGTGCTGCCCGTGGAGGACATGCCCTACCTCGCCGACGGCACCCCCATCGACGTCATCCTGAACCCCCTGGGCGTTCCCTCACGCATGAACGTCGGCCAGCTGCTCGAGAACCACCTGGGCTGGGCCGCGAAGTGGGGCTGGTCTGACGAGGAGGAGACCGACGAGGTGGTCGAGGGCCCGATGTACGTGGCCACGCCGGTGTTCGACGGCGCCACCGAGGACGAGATCTCGGACGCCATCGAGAAGGCGAACCGCAACCTCATCAACATGAACCACAAGAAGTACGGCGACATGGCCCGCGACGAGCTGGTCCCCCAGCTCTCCCGCACCGGCAAGACGTGGCTGTACGACGGCCGCACGGGCGAGCAGTTCCGCGAGCCCATCACGGTCGGCCAGACCTACATCCTGAAGCTCGGCCACATGGTCGACGACAAGATCCACGCGCGCTCGACCGGCCCCTACAGCCTCATCACCCAGCAGCCGCTCGGCGGCAAGGCCCAGTTCGGCGGCCAGCGCTTCGGCGAGATGGAGGTGTGGGCGCTCTACGCCTACGGCGCCTCCAACGTGCTGCAGGAGATCCTCACGGTCAAGTCCGACGACACGGCCGGCCGCGTGAAGAGCTACGAGGCCATCGTCAAGGGCGAGAACATCCCGGCGCCCGAGGTGCCCGAGTCGTTCAAGGTGCTCGTGAAGGAGATGAAGTCGCTGTGCCTCAACATCGAGCTCGAGGGGCACAACAACCAGGTCCTGAGCGAGGACGAGACCGGGCAGGACGATCTTGACCAGGCGCTGTTCGAGGCAATCGCCGCCGACGCCCGCAAGACCGAACAAGAGGAGACCGCCAGCGCCATCGACGACATCGCGGCGGAGCTGGGAGAGCTCATGAGCGAGGTCTCCCAGGCAACCGGCAACGACCTCATCGGTGAGGGAGAGGAGGCTTAAAGATGACCACGGAATTCGACGTGAACAATTTCGATGCCCTGCGCATCTCCCTTGCCAGCGCAGAGGACGTGCGCAGCTGGTCGCGCGGCGAGGTGAAGAAGCCCGAGACCATCAACTACCGCACCCTGAAGCCCGAGAAGGACGGCCTGTACTGCGAGAAGATCTTCGGTCCCACCAAGGACTGGGAGTGCGCCTGCGGCAAGTACAAGCGCGTGCGCTTCAAGGGCATCGTGTGCGAGCGCTGCGGCGTCGAGGTGACCCGCTCCAAGGTGCGCCGCGAGCGCATGGGCCACATCGAGCTGGCGGCTCCCGTGAGCCACATCTGGTACTTCAAGGGCTCGCCCTCGCGTCTGGGCTACCTGCTCGACATCCCGCCGAAGGAGCTTGAGAAGGTCCTGTACTTCGCCAGCTCCATCATCACGAGCGTCGACAAGGAGGCGCGCGAGGAGGACGCCGAGGACCTGCGCGACGAGCTGGCCGCCGACCTCGAGGAGCTCGACGCCGAGCGCGACCGCATCATCGAGGCCACCCGCAAGCTCTCGACCGACTACGTGCCCGAGGACGACGACTTCGTCGACGACGTCGACGAGGACGAGCGCCTCACGCCCGAGGAGGTCGAGGAGGAGATCGCCGACATCTACGAGGAGTTCAACGAGCGCAAGGCGCTGCGCCAGGACGCCTTCGACGCCTTCATGAAGATCGAGCCCAAGCAGCTCGTCCCCGACGAGGCGCTCTACCGCGAGATGCGCGCGAACTACCGCGACTACTTCACGGGCGGCATGGGCGCCGAGTCCGTGCGCGACCTGCTCGAGGCCATCGACCTGGAGGCCACGGCCGAGGACCTGCGCGAGGTCATCGCCACGGGCAAGGGCCAGAAGCGCGCCAAGGCCATCAAGCGCCTCAAGGTGGTCGACGCGTTCCTCAAGTCCGACAACAAGCCCTCCGACATGATCCTCGACGTGATCCCGGTCATCCCGCCGGACCTGCGCCCGATGGTCCAGCTCGACGGCGGCCGCTTCGCCACGTCCGACCTGAACGACCTGTACCGTCGCGTGATCAACCGCAACAACCGCCTGAAGCGCCTGCTCGACCTCGGCGCGCCCGAGATCATCGTGAACAACGAGAAGCGCATGCTGCAGGAGGCCGTCGACTCCCTGTTCGACAACGGCCGCCGCGGCCGCCCCGTCACGGGCCCGGGCAACCGTCCGCTGAAGTCCATCTCCGACATGCTCAAGGGCAAGCAGGGCCGCTTCCGCCAGAACCTGCTCGGCAAGCGCGTCGACTACTCCGGCCGCTCGGTCATCGTCGTCGGCCCGCAGCTCAAGCTGCACCAGTGCGGCCTGCCGAGCCAGATGGCCCTGGAGCTGTTCAAGCCCTTCGTCATGAAGCGCCTGGTGGAGCTCGAGTACGCCGCCAACATCAAGGCTGCCAAGCGCGCGGTTGACCGCGGCGCCAGCTACGTGTGGGACGTGCTCGAAGAGGTCATCCGCGAGCACCCGGTGCTGCTGAACCGCGCTCCCACCCTGCACCGCCTCGGCATCCAGGCCTTCGAGCCGGTGCTCGTCGAGGGCAAGGCCATCAAGCTGCACCCGCTCGTGTGCACCGCCTTCAACGCCGACTTCGACGGCGACCAGATGGCCGTGCACGTGCCGCTCGGCGCCGAGGCCCAGGCCGAGGCCCGCGTGCTCATGCTTTCCTCCAACAACATCAAGTCGCCGGCCCACGGCCGCCCGCTGACCGTGCCCACCCAGGACATGATCATCGGCCTGTACTACCTGACCGCGGCGCGCGACGGCTTCCCGGGCGAGGGCCGCGCGTTCATCGACATTGATGACGCCATGAACGCCTACGACGCCCGCGCCGACCTTGACCTGCAGGCCAAGATCTGGGTGCGCCTGCGCGTGGACTGCAAGGTGGCCACGGCCTTCGGCGTGTTCGAGGAGCACAAGGCGGGCGACCGCATCCAGACCACGGTGGGCCGCATCATCTTCAACAACGTGCTGCCCATGGACTACCCCTTCCTGAACTACGAGATGAACAAGAAGGAGATCAGCCGCCTGGTCGAGGACGTCACCAACACCTACGAGCTGTCCGAGGTGCCGCCGATCCTCGACGGCCTGAAGGACGCCGGCTTCCACTACGCCACGCGCGCGGGCGTCACCGTCTCGGTGTACGACGCGACCGTGCCGCCGAACAAGGCCGAGATCCTGGCCGCCGCCGACGAGAAGGTCGCCGCCATCGACGAGGACTACGAGTTCGGCCTGATGAGCGAAGACGAGCGCCACAAGCAGATCGTCGACATCTGGAACGCCGCCAACGAGGAGGTCGGCGAGGCCATGGCCGACAACTTCGACAAGTTCAACCCCATCTACATGATGGCGTTCTCCGGCGCCCGCGGCAACATCAAGCAGATCCGCCAGCTCGCCGGCATGCGCGGCCTGATGTCCGACCCGAAGGGCGAGATCATCGACCGCCCGATCAAGGCGAACTTCCGCGAGGGCCTGTCGGTGTTGGAGTACTTCATCTCCACGCACGGCGCCCGCAAGGGCCTGGCCGACACCGCCCTGCGCACCGCTGACTCGGGGTACCTGACCCGCCGTCTGGTGGACGTGGCGCAGGACGTCATCATCCGCGAGATCGACTGCGGCACCCCCGAGGGCGTGCCCTACCCGATCCTCAACGAGAAGGGCGACCTCGACGAGAACCTCATCGGGCGCTGCCTGCTCGAGGACGTGGAGACTGCGGGCGGAGAGGTGCTCTTCGCCGCCGACACCTACGTCACCTCGATGGCCGACCTCAAGAAGATGCAGGCCGCGGGCGTGGAAGAGGTGGTCATCCGCACCATCATGACCTGCCATGCCGAGCACGGCGTCTGCCAGAAGTGCTACGGCTGGGACCTCGCCACGGCGCGCCCGGTCAACATCGGCACGGCGGTCGGCATCATCGCCGCCCAGTCCATCGGCGAGCCGGGCACCCAGCTCACGATGCGCACGTTCCACACCGGCGGCGTCGCCGGCGAGGACATCACGCACGGCCTGCCGCGCGTCCAGGAGCTGTTCGAGGCGCGCAAGCCGAAGGGCCTCGCCGTGCTCGCGGAGATCGCCGGCACGCTGCAGATCGCGGGCGACAAGACGTCCAAGACGCTCACCATCCACGACCAGGAGGGCAACTTCCGCGAGTACGTGGTGTCGGCGCGCGCCCAGATGCTGCCGGGCGTGACCGACGGCTGCGAGGTCAAGGTGGGCCAGCAGCTCACCAAGGGCTCCGTGAACCCGCACGACCTGCTGCGCCTGACCGACCCGAACACCACGCTGCGCTACATCGTGAGCCAGGTCCAGGGCGTGTACGTGTCCCAGGGCGTGGACATCAACGACAAGCACATCGAGGTCATCGCGCGCCAGATGCTGCGCAAGGTGGCCGTGCTCGACGCGGGTGACTCCGACTTCCTCCCGGGGCGTCAGGTCAACCGCTTCGAGTTCGAGAAGGCGGCCAACGAGCTCATCGCCGAGGGCAAGGAGCCGCCGGTGGGCCAGCCGCTGCTTCTGGGCATCACCAAGGCGTCCCTGGCGACCGACTCGTGGCTGTCCGCCGCGTCGTTCCAGGAGACCACCAAGGTGCTCACCGACGCCGCCATCGAGGGCAAGACCGACCATCTGGCCGGCCTGAAGGAGAACGTCATCATCGGCAAGCCGATCCCGGCCGGCACGGGCCTCTCTCGCTACCGCGACGTGCGCCTGACCTACAAGGGCCGCCCGGTGAGCCCGGTTGCGGGCGACGTGCTGCCCGACTACGCCCCCGACGCGCTGCGCGAGATCGAGGACCTGCTGCCGCAGCCGCAGGACTGGTCGCTTGACGCCGACGGGTACTTCAACGCCGGCTCGAGCTTCGGCGGCTACTACAGCGCGCTGTCGATGGGCCATCGCGGGCACAACCTCTCCGACGAGGACGCGCGCCTCTACATCTACGACGACCTGGGCGTCTCGCAGCGCTGGGCCAACAAGTTCTCCGAGGCGGGCATCGAGACGGTGGCCGACCTGCTCGGGCACACCGAGGAGGACCTGCTGCGCATCGAGGGCATCGGCGTGAAGGCCATCGAAGAGCTCAAGGAGGGCTTGGAGGAGCGCGGCCTCATGCACGTGATCGAGGACGACCTGGCGGCGACGAGCGACGACATGTCGCAGCTGCTCGACATGGTGTTCTCGCCCGACGACACCATCCTCATCGGCGGCGACGAGCCCCCGACGTTCAACACCGACGGCGAGGAGATGCTCGGCGAGGCGCTGCCCCCGCGCTCCTACCAGCGCAACCTCGAGGAGCTCGACGCTCTCCTGGGGTCCGTGGGCGGCCTGGGCTTCGGCCTCACCAGCAAGGAGGACGAAGAGGCGTCCAACAGGCTGGACGACTAGCTGCTAGCAAAGGGGGGCGCGCGAGCTTGCGCGCCCCCTTGCTTTGGCGGGGGGATCTGCCGGTGCGGGAGGCGGGGCAGGCTTGCCGCATGCGACAGAAAGGCGGGGGAATCTGCCGCCGCGGTGGATCTGCCGGTGCGGGAGGCGGGGCAGAGCTCAGTCGCTCGGACAGTCCTGCTCGCGCGAACAGCCCTCGGCTGTTCGGCTCGTGCGGAACTCGCTTGGTGAGCACCGCCCCGCCTCCCTGTGGGGGAGTCTCCCTGCCGAAGCGTTTGACGAAGGAATGACTATGGCGGATAAGACCTATGTACCTGAGGGCGAGGCGGCGCCCGCCTCGCAGATCGGCGCGACGCTCGAGGCGCTCGCGGCCACCATCGCGGCGCGCCGCGGCGCGGGCGCGGAGAGCTACACGCACCAGCTTCTGTGCGGGGAGCTGGACCGGCCGCTGAAGAAGGTGGCCGAGGAGGCCGTCGAGGTGGGCCTGGCGGCGAAGGACGCCGACGCCGCTCGGGGCGCCGACCGCGGCGCAGCGGTCGACCATCTGCGCTACGAGGCGGCTGACGTGGTATACCACCTGATGGTGGTCGTGGAGCGCTTCGGCATCTCGATCGACGAGTTCGCCGCCGAGCTCAACAACCGCATGACCGACGCGGAGCGCCCTCAAGGCGCGGTCCGCTTGCACGACGAATTTGTGAGAAGGGGAAAGTAATGGCCCGTCTTTTTGGAACTGACGGCGTTCGCGGCGTGGCGAACGTCGAGCTGACGAACGAGATCGCCTACCGCTTGGGGCAGGCCTCCGCCGAGTTTCTCGGCAAGACCATCGTGGTGGGCAAGGACACGCGCCTGTCGGGCGACATGCTCGAGGCGGCGCTCGTGGCCGGCATCACGAGCGCGGGCGGCACGGCGCTGCTCGCCGGCGTGATCCCCACGCCGGGCGTGGCGCTGCTCGTGCGCGAGCTCAACGCCGCGGGCGGCGTGGTCATCTCGGCCTCGCACAACCCGCCGGAGTACAACGGCATCAAGCTCTTCGACGCCGAGGGCTTCAAGCTTCCCGACGCGGTGGAGGACGAGATCGAGGCGTTCATCACGGCGGGCGGCCTCGAGGGCCGCGTGGCGGCCGCGCGCGCGGCGGGCGACGAGGAGGCCGCGATGCCCTCTGGTCCTGACCTGGGCGTTGCCGTCGAGGTCGAGGACGCCTGCGAGATCTACGTGGAGCACGCGGTGCGCTCCATCGAGCGCCAGGGCATCAGCTTCGCCGGCATGACCATCGCGCTCGACACCGGGCACGGCGCCTCATCGCTCACGAGCCCCGCGGCCCTGAAGCGCCTCGGCGCCGACGTGGTGGTGATCAACGACGACTACGACGGCACCGACATCAACGTGAAGTGCGGGAGCACCCACCTCGAGCCCCTGCGCGAGCTCATGGCCGAGAGCGGCGCCGACGTGGGCATCGCGCACGACGGCGACGCCGACCGCGTGATGCTCATGACGCCGGCGGGCGACGAGATCGACGGCGACATCGTGGAGGCCGTGTGCGCGCTCGACATGAAGAAGCGCGGCGTGCTCGCCGGCAACACGGCCGTGTCGACGGTGATGTGCAACCTCGGGTTCGTGCACGCCATGCGCGACGCCGGCATCGACGTGGTGCAGACCAAGGTGGGCGACCGCTACGTGCTCGAGGAGATGCGCGAGCACGGCTACGCCATCGGCGGCGAGCAGTCGGGGCACATGATCCTGCTCGAGCACAACTCCACGGGCGACGGCCTCATGACGGCCGTGCAGTTTCTGGCCGCGGTCAAGCGCTCGGGGGTGCCGGTCGAGGAGACCATCAAGGTCATGACGAGGTTCCCGCAGGTGCTCATCAACGTGCGCGTGAGGGACAAGCACGCGGTGGGCGAGAGCGCGCAGGTGGCCGAGGCCGTGGCGGCGGCGGAGGCCGCGCTCGGCGATGACGGCCGCGTGCTGCTGCGCCCCTCCGGCACCGAGCCGGTGGTGCGCGTGATGGTGGAGGCGCTCGACGAGGCAGCCGCCGACGAGCACGCGAAGGCGATCGCCGCGGTGGTCGCCGGCGTGGAGGGCTAGCCACGACGCCAGCTCGACGTGCGAGTTCGGAGCGCCTGCAAGGCGCGTAAGGCATGAGGGCCGGGATTGCATCTGCGATCCCGGCCCTTTTTTGCGCATCTTGCTCATGACACTGGAGGCACCTGTGCTCTGGGGCATCGATGGTGCAGATGCGCGGCAAGCAAGCTATGCGGTGTCGGGGCGACGCTCGCATAGGCAGACCATCTTCTTGATCTCCTTGAAATTGAATATTAAAATACGGAAGATAGTATGCAATCTACAGTGCATTACAAGGAGGATCAACATGACGCCTGCTGTTCTCGAGAAGCCGAGGTTCAACGTCGATCAGCTCACTTCTGCCACCGAGGCGGCGAAGAGATTCTCCGAGGTGCGCAAGCGCGCGAAGAAGGAGCCTCAGTTCATAACGGATCGCAATGCGGTCGACTCCGTCATCATGTCTTATGAAGAGTTCGAGGCCATGTACTGCGAGCTTGCGGGTTACCGCGAACGCGAGCTGCTCGCCGTCGCTGCCGCGCGCATCGCCGAGGGTGACGTCGACGCGGGCCGCGAGCGCGTCAGCTTAGAAGACGCCATGGGCGAAGACGGCTACGCCGCGTACCTGGCCTGCGACGCTGACTCCGTTTCCGACGAGGACCTGTTCGAATGAGCGGCAGATTCCAGGTGGTCTTCTACAACGAGGCCGCCGCCAAGGAGTACCGCAAGCTCGACGGCTCGACGAAGAAGCTGGTCAACGTAGCGCTCAAGAAGCTGGAGACGCGGGCTGACGAAATCGGCACCCCTCTCGAGCGTGAGCTGTCGGGCTGCAAGAAGCTCAAGTGGCGCAATGCCGGCCTTCGCATGGTGTTCAGGATTGTCGACGAGAATACCGTTGAGGTCGTGGAGATCATAGCGATCGGGCAGCGTGACAACGAGCGGGTCTACAAGCTTGCAACGCGCAGGCTCGAGGCGCCTGGCGGCAGGATCGGGGTGAAAGGCAAGAAGCCTGAGCATTAGGCGATCTCTTCGCATGGAGGCGCTTAACAGGAAGGGGGCGGAGCCGCATCTTGCAGCTCCGCCCCCTTCTGCGTCAGGGAATGTCGTGCGCGACATGGCGTCGGGGCTTTGGGTCCGGCGGCGCGCCCATACGTTCGCTACTTCCGCCTTCCCAGGGCGCCGAGCAGGCGGCTCAGGAGGCCGGGGCGCTTGGCGGGGCGGGGAGCCTCGCGGCGGGCCAGGGCGTTCTCGCGCGCCGCCTCGGCAGCCTGCTTGGCGGCGTCGGCTGCGGCGGTCCCGGCGTTGCGGGCCGCCTGGCGGGCTGCCCGCGCGGTGGTGCTCCGCGCGCTGCGCGCCGCGTCAGCCGCGCTGGCCCCCATCTGCTTGGCCGCGTCAGCCGCCACGCTGCCGGCCGACTTCGCCACGCTCGCGGCGACGCCCCCGGCGACGACGGCCGCGCTGCCCGCCGCATGCGCTACGCTGGTGGCGGCGCTCCTCGCAGCCGCCTTGGCGCGCTCGATCTGCTCGGGGCTCGGCGTGGTGGCGTGCGCGCGGGCGCTCTCGCCGCCGAGCTCGCCGGGCATCTCGTCCACCTCGTCGGAGGCAGCCTCGTCCTCGACGGGCGTGGCCTCGACGACGATCTCCTCGACGGCGGCCTCAGCCGCGCCAGCCGCGCCACCCGTGCCGGCGCCCGCGCCCGCGCCCTCAGCCTCGGCCGCCTTGCCCGCGGTCCCGGCGGCGATCCCGGCAGCCACGGTCCCGGCCGCGCCCACCGTCGCGCTTGCGACGCCGGCCGCCTCGCCGACGCTCATGAAGACCTTCCCCGCCACCGTTGTGGCCTCGTCCTCGTCGATCGCGGGGACGTCCACGAACTCGGACACCTCCTCGCCGAGGGGCTCGTGCGCGAACGCGCGCCCGCCCACGCTGATGCGGTTGGCCTCGCGGTGCGCCTCGAGCTCGGCGGCGGCCAGGTGCTTGCGCTGCGCCTCGGCGATCAGGTAGTTCTGCGAGTCGAACAGAGGAGCGCCCGCCTCGGCGAAGTACCCGAGCTCGGTGTAGGCGCTCGTGGGCAGAAGCTCGCGCAGCTTGGCGGTGTCGCTCATGCAGGTGGCCAGGTACCCGAGCACCTGGTCGCGCAAGTCGTTGTTCAGGATGGGCCAGGCGATCTCGATGCGCTTGTCCATGTTGCGCGTCATGAGGTCGGCGCTCGACAGGTACACCTTGCAGTCGTCAAGCGGGCCGAAGCAGTAGATGCGGCTGTGCTCGAGCAGGCGCCCCACGATGGACACCACGCGCACGCGGTCGGTGAACCCCTCCACGCCCGGCACGATGCAGCTGATGCCGCGCACGAACAGCGTGCAGTCGACGCCGGCCTGCGACGCCTCGGCGATCTTGTCGATGACCTCCTTGTCGGTCACCGAGTTCGTCTTGAAGTACAGCCCGCAGGGCTCGCCTTTTCGCGCGAGCGCGATCTGCTCGTCGATCCCGGCGATGATGTTCTGCTTGATCTGCAGCGGCGCCACCCACAGGATGTCGTAGCTGTCGGAGGCGTTCTCAAGCGCCATGTTGCGGAAGAACTGCACGGCGTCGCGCCCGATGGAGGGGTCGCTCGTGATGAAGGAGAAGTCGGTGTACAGACGCGCCGTCTTCTCGTTGTAGTTGCCCGTGCCGAGCTGCGTGATGTGCTGCAGGCCGCCGTCGGTCTGGCGCGTGATGCAGCACACCTTCGAGTGCACCTTGAAGTCGCGGAAGCCGTAGATCACGTGGCATCCGGCCTGCTCGAAGCGCTGCGACCACTCGATGTTGTTACTCTCGTCGAAGCGGGCGCGCAGCTCGAACAGCGCCGTGACCTCCTTGCCGGCCTCGGCCGCCGCGATGAGCGCCTCGGCGAGGTGCGAGTGGCTGGCCAGGCGGTACAGCGTGATCTTGATGGAGATCACCTTCGGGTCGGCCGCGGCCTCGCGCAGGAGCTGCACGAACGCGTCCATCGACTCGTAGGGGTAGGACAGCAGCACCTCGCGCTCGCTCACCTGGTCGATGATGGGGCGGTTGCGGTCGAGGCACGCGGGCCACTGGGGCGTGAACGGCGTCTGCGCGAGGGCGGCGCGCTTCTTCGCCGACACGCGGCCGGCGAGCCCCCAGGTGAAGCCGAGGTCGAGCGGCACCGAGGTCACGAACGTCTGGTGCTCCTTGAGCCCGAGCTTCTCGAGGAGGAGGGGCTTCACGGTGCTCGACAGCTCGCGCTCGCTCTCGAGGCGCACCGGCGCCAGGCGCGAGCGCTTCTTCAGGATGCGCTTCATGTGCTCGCGGTAGTCGTCGCCGTGCTCGTCAGTGCCCTCGGTGGCGTCGAGGTCGGCGTTGCGCGTCACGCAGATCACGTTGGTGTGCTTCACCTTGTACATGGAGAACACCTCGGCGGCGTACATCTCGATCACGTGCTCGAGCAGGATGAACGAGGTCCCCTTGCCCGGCAGCTGCACCACGCGGTCGCACTGGCGCGGCAGCGGGATGAGGCCGAGCGTCACGCCCACGGCGCCGAGGTCCTTGGTGGCGCGCGCCTCGCGGGCGGCCTCCTTCGCCGCGGCCTTCCCGGCCTTGTCGGCCTTCGGGTCCTTCGCGCGGGCCTTCTTGTCCTTCTTCGGCAGAGCGCGCTCGTCGAGGCGCACCACGATGTAGAGCGCGCCGTTCTCGAGGTGGGGGAAGGGGTGGCGCGCGTTGATGATCTGCGGCGAGAGGAACGGCATGACCTGGGCGTGCACGTAGTCGTCGAGGAAGGAGCGCTGGTCGTCGGAGAGGTCGGCGGCGCGCACGTTCTCGATGCCCTCGGCGGCGAGCTGCGCGCGCAGGTCCTCGTAGGTGTGCTCGTAGTACGGGTACAGCTCGTGGCAGCGCGCGTAGATGGCGTCGAGCTGCTCGGCGGGCGTCATGCCCGACTTCGAGTCGATGATCGACTTCTTGACCAGCGCGAGGTCGGTCAGGCTGCCGACGCGCACCATGAAGAACTCCTGGAGGTTGCTCCAGAAGATGGAGATGAAGTTCAGGCGGTCGAGCAGGGGCACGGTGGCGTCGGCGCCCTGGTCGAGGACGCGCTTGTTGAAGGCGAGCCAGGACAGTTCGCGGTTCTGCATGTAGGGGAGTCTGACGGGTGCGGCGTTACGGTCCATAGCATCTCGCTTTCTCTTATGGGGACGACGGCATGCGCGCGCAAGGCGCGCAAGCGTCAGTAAGGGCTTGGGGCGCGCCAGGGAAGCCTCGAAAAGCCTACGCTTCCAGTATACGCCTAATGAGGAACCCTTCGCGTACGCCGTACTTGCATATTTCCAAACTCTCGGCGCCGAGCGCGCGCATGAGCGTGATCGCGATGAGGCAGCCGGGCACGAGCGTGTGCAGGCGGTCGGGCGTGGCCTTCACGGCCAGGTGCGCGAAGGTGCGCGGGTTGCGCGCCAGGAGGGCCAGGAGCGCGTCGAGCTGGTGGAGCTCGAGCGTGCGCGGGCGGCCGGACGTGCCGAAGGCGGCGGCGTACATCTTGGCTGCGGCGCGCGTGGAGCCGCCGACGCCGTACAGGCGCGCGGCACGGTACGGCTCGAGGTCGCCGAGCGTGTCCAGGTGCGCGGCGAAGGCGTCCTCGATGACGTGCATCTCGTCATGCGTGGGCAGGATCATGCTCACGAACTGGGCGTACGACGACACGCTGCCCTGCGGCAGGCTCACGCCGCAGCTGTCGGCGCCGCCCTCCACGCGCGTGAGCTCGGTCGAGCCGCCGCCGATGTCGATGAGCGTGCCGCGCTCGATGTCACGGTCGCACGTGGCGCCCACGAACCCCAGGTGCGCCTCGTCGCGCGCGGAGAGCAGCTCGACGGGCAGCCCGATGGCGTCGCTGATGGCGCGCGTGGCGGCCTTCGAGTTCGAGCAGTTGCGCAGCACGGCGGTGGCGAACACGCGCACGCGATCGCAGCCCACGTTGCGCGCGCGGCGCAGGTGCTCGGCGAGCACCTCCACGGCGCGGTCGATGCCGGCCTGGGTGAACACGCCGTCGCTCACGTAGGCGGAGAGCCCCGCGATCTTCTTCTCGTTGATGACGCTGTGGAAGTCCTTCTTCGAGAAGGGCTTGCGGGCGCTGCCAGCCACCTCGTAGACCACCAGGCGAATGGAGTTCGATCCCAAGTCGATGACGCCGTAGTATGCCATGAGCCTCCCTCTCCGCCCGCCCGAGGGCGCGCAGCCAGCGATAACAGTGATAATATGATCCTATCTTATCAGTTTCGATGGAATTTAGGCGCGTTCGCATGCCTGCGGGTGATGTGCGCGGGCGCGCGCGAGGAGGCACTGCCATGCTTGAGAAAGTCGACTTCAGCCAAAAGCCCCTGACGAAGGAAGCGTACAAGCAGGACTACGACGAGCTCGTCGACCGGCTGGTGGTGCTCCAGCAGCAGGCGCGCGAGCAGGGCGTGGGCCTGGTGGTGCTGTTCGAGGGATGGAACGGCGCGGGCAAGGGCAGCCGCATCTCCGACCTCATGTACAACCTCGACGCGCGCGCGACCAGCGTGTACGTGGCGTCTGACGTGGACGCGTCCAAGGTGCGCGACTTCCCCGGGCGCGCGAGCGGCGTGTCGGACTACTTCCCGCTCATGCAGGAGTACTGGCAGGCGCTCGGCGAGCGCGGCGGCATCACGTTCTACGACCGCGGCTGGTACACCAAGGCCACGCAGCGCATGCTCGCGCGCACGGCGGGGGAGCTCCTGCACCCGCGCGAGGGCGCGCGCCACTACCTCGAGCCCATCCGCGACTTCGAGCGCCAGCTCACGAGCGACGGCTACGTGGTGGTGAAGTTCTTCATCCACGTGACGAAGAAGGCCCAGCGCAAGCGCCTCGAGCGCCTCTACGACGACCCGGCCACGCGCTGGCGCGCGCCCGAGAAGAAGCTCGCCAGCACGCGCAGCTACGAGGACCAGTACGAGCTGTACGACCGCCTGCTCGAGGGCAGCAACTTCGACTTCGCGCCGTGGGTGCTCGTGAACGGCGAGGACAAGCGCGCAGCCAACCTGTCCATCGCGCGCACGCTCGTGAGGGCCTTCGAGGACGCGCTCGCCCGCAAGGCGCACCGGGACAAGCAGGCCATCGCCGCGGTGGAGCCCGGCACCCCGCCCGAGGAGGCCGCGCGCATCCAGCACGCGTTCGCGCCGGCGGCCTCGCGCTTCTCCATCACGGCCGACTACCCGCAGGTGGACACCATCGACCACACGCTCGCCCTTGAGCGCGACGAGTACAAGAGAGAGCTCAAGCAGCTGCAGAAGCGCCTGTTCCGCTTGGAGAACATGATGTACCAGGCGCGCATCCCGCTCATCATCATGTACGAGGGCTGGGACGCCGCCGGCAAGGGCGGCAACATCAAGCGCGTGGCCCAGGCGCTTGACGCGCGCGCCTACACCATCTTCCCGAGCCCCGCGCCCACGAAGTTCGAGCTGGCCCACCCGCACCTGTGGCGCTACTGGACGCGCCTGCCCAAGGCGGGGCATGTGGGCATGTACGACCGCTCGTGGTACGGGCGCGTGCTGGTGGAGCGCGTGGAGGGCTTCGCCACGCCCGACCAGTGGTCGCGCGCCTACGACGAGATCAACGAGTTCGAGCACGACCTGGTCGACTGGGGCGCCATCCTGCTGAAGTTCTGGGTCGACGTGAGCCCCGAGGAGCAGCTGCGCCGCTTCGAGGCGCGCGCGGCCGACCCCTCCAAGCAGTGGAAGATCACGCCGGACGACTGGCGCAACCGTGAGAAGTACCCGCAGTACAAGAGCGCCATCGATGACATGTTCCGCCTGACCTCGACCGTCTACGCCCCCTGGGTGGTCCTCGAGAGCGACAACAAGCTCCACGCCCGCGTGAAGGCCCTGCGCACCATCGTGGACGCCCTGGAGGAGCGCCTGGGAAAGTAGGGGCGGCGTTGCTTGCGGAAAACGAGGGGTCGCGCTAGTATGTTCGGATGCATGACTCGACCCGCGCGCAGCGCGCGCCTGACGCCGAAGAGGTAGCCTTATGAGCTTTATTCCCATGGAAGCGGTCTGGGTGATCGTCGCGATCATCGTCTTGATCATCGTGATCTTCATCGCGAAGGGCTTCATCGACGAGATGAAGAAGTAGCATCCGATGAGCGTCTCGCCTCGCATCGCAGCGCGTTCGCGCATGAGCTCCGCGTCGCGTTGCCAGGCAGGATGAATTGCATGTTAAACCTCGTGGGCGCCCCCGACGACCGGGGGCGCCTCCTATTATGATGGCGTCATGTCGTTTTGAGAGGACCTTATGGCTCGACACGTGAGACAACCGCAACCGCCCGACCCCCAGCAAACCGCGTACGGCCGCGAAAGCGGGCGCTACGCCACGCGCGCCCGCAAGCGCGGCCCGTGGCGCGTGGTGTTCCTGCTCGCGCTCGCGGTGCTCGTGGCGTCGCTCGGCGCGCTCGCCTACATCGGCTTCACGTACTGGAGCGGGCAGCGCGCCTACGATGACATCGCCAGCGCGAACCTCACCGTCCCCGAGGACGCCGCCTCGGCCACGCTCGCCGACTTCTCGGTTGACTGGGACGCCCTGCGCGCGGTGAACCCCGACGTGGTGGGCTGGGTGTACGTGCCTGGCATCGGCGTGAACTACCCCATCGTGCACCGCGACCACGACGACAGCTACTACCTCAACCACACCTTCGGCGGCGACACCACCGGCCAGTTCGGCGCGGAGTTCGGCTGCATCATGCTCTCGGGCGAGAACGGCGGCGACTTCACCGACGAGGTGAACGTGGTCTACGGGCACAACATGGCGAACGGCTCCATGTTCGCCCCGTTCGCGGGCTTCACCGACCCGAGCGTGTTCAACGCGCACCGCACCATCTACGTGCTCACGCCTGCGGGCAACTTCCGCCTGAGCACGTTCGCCGTCGACCGCATCGCGGGCTCTGACACCACCGTCGTGGTGCCGAGCCAGACGCCCGACGAGCTTGCCGCCTACGTGCAGAAGCGCATGGACGACTCCCTCGTGACGCCCGACCCCGCGCCGCGCCCCGCGTCTGAGATCGCGCAGGTGTTCGCGTTCTCCACCTGCGACAACGCTCAGGACACATACCGCTTCGTCACGTTCGCGGAAGTGGTCGAGTACCTCCCCGCGGGCGGGACCGCCTCGCTCAACGGCTCGAACGTCGCAGGCGGCGCGGCTGCGCTCTCGTCGGGCGGCGCAGGCTCGGAGGGCGGAGCCGACGCGGTGAGTCCCGACGACGTCTCGGACATCAGCAACATGGCAGAGGAGAGGGTTTCGTGAGCATGTCGACCATGCCGGGCGAGCGGCCCGACCGGCTCGAGGAGGAGTGCGCGGTCTTCGGCGTGTACGCCCCCGGCGAGGACGTGGCGCGCATGACCTGCTACGGGCTGCAGGCGCTGCAGCACCGCGGGCAGGAGAGCGCGGGCATCGCCGTAGGCGACGGGGAGACCGTCATGGTGGCGAAGGACCTGGGGCTGGTCACCCAGGTGTTCGACGAGGCGGCGCTCGCCGCGCTCGAGGGGCACGTGGCCGTGGGGCACGTGCGCTACTCCACGAGCGGCGGCAAGGCGTCGTGGGAGGCCGCCCAGCCGCACATCTCGGCCATCGACGACGAGCTCATCGCGCTCGCGCACAACGGCACGCTCGTGAACACCGCGCGCATCCGCACGCAGCTCATCGCCGAGGGCGTGCAGCTGCGGGCGGGCACCGACTCCGAGGTGGCCGCCAAGGCCATCGGATTCGTCACGCGCCGGACGCACCGCCTGCGCGACGGCATCGGGTATGCCATGGAGAACCTCAAGGGCGCCTACGCCATGGTGCTCGCCACCCCCCGCGCGCTCTACGCCTTCCGCGACCCGCACGGCATCCGGCCGCTGTGCATCGGGCGCTTGCCCGAGGGCCGCGGCTGGGTGGTGTCGAGCGAGACGTGCGGGCTCGACATCGTGGGCGCGCAGTACGTGCGCGACGTGGCCCCCGGCGAGGTGGTGCGCTTCTCCGAGGCGGGCGTCGACTCCGAGCAGGCGGTTCCCGCGCTCGAGCCCGCGGCCTGCATCTTCGAGTACGTCTACTTCGCGCGCCCCGACAGCCTGCTCGACGGGCAGAGCGTCTACCAGGCGCGCCGCGCCATGGGCCGCATCCTGTCGCAGGAGGCGCCCGTCGAGGCCGACCTCGTGCTCGGCGTGCCCGACTCGGGCGTGCCGGCGGCGCTCGGCTACGCCGAGGCCAGCGGCATCGCCTACACCGACGGCATCGTGAAGAACCGCTACGTGGGGCGCACGTTCATCCAGCCCACCCAGGCCATGCGCCAGCTGGGCATCCGCCTGAAGCTGAACCCGCTGCCGAGCGTGATCGCGGGCAAGCGCCTCGTGGTGATCGACGACTCCATCGTGCGCGGCAACACGTCGAAGAAGCTCGTGCAGATGCTGCGCGACGCGGGCGCCGCCGAGGTGCACCTGCGCATCGTGAGCCCCGAGGTGACGTGGCCGTGCTTCTACGGCATCGACACCGACACGCGCGACCAGCTCATCGCGGCCAACATGACGCTTGCGGAGATGAACGCGTGGATCGGGTCGGACTCGCTGGCGTTCATCTCGATTGAGGGCCTGCGCCAATCGGTGGCCGGCGCGCGCACCCAGGGCTTCTGCGAGGCGTGCTTCACCGGCCGCTACCCCGTGGAGATTCCCGAGGAGCTGTTCCGCGCGAACCCTCGCTGACGCTGCGGCTTCGTACGGCACCTGGAGCCCTGATCAGCAAAGCTGCTCAGGGCGCGCCCTCTCGGGCGCATAGATGGTCCCAAACAGTTCGCAGGACTGTTTGCTGTTTGGGGCACTGCGTTGGCGAAGCCAACTTGGCCCCAAGGCGGGGCTATCTCAGGCACCGCGCGAACCCTCGCTGACGCTGCGAACGACCTGCGACGTTGCGAACGCCTGAATGACCTGCGAACGTATATAATTCGGGTATCGGTAATTCCCTGGAAAGGATGCTCATGGAAAATCAGGTGACTTACGCCCAGGCCGGGGTGGACACGGCCGAGGGGGCGCGTGCGGTTGACGCCATCAAGGGCGTGGTCCACGAAACGTATCGTCCCGAGGTCGTGGGCGACATCGGCGGCTTCGGCGGCCTGTTCTCCATCGCGGCGGCCAAGGACATGGCCGACCCGCTGCTCGTGAGCGGCACCGACGGCGTGGGCACCAAGCTCAAGGTGGCCCAGATGCTCGGGCAGCACTCCACGGTGGGCATCGACCTGGTGGCCATGTGCGCCAACGACATCCTGGCCACGGGCGCCGAGCCGCTGTTCTTCCTGGACTACGTGGCCATCGGCAAGCTGAGGGCCGAGGCCGTGGCCGACATCGTGGCCGGCATCGGCGAGGGCTGCAAGCAGGCCGGCTGCGCGCTCATCGGCGGCGAGATGGCCGAGCACCCCGGCGTGATGGACCCGGACGACTACGACCTGTCGGGCTTCTGCGTGGGAATCGTCGACCGCCCGAAGATGCTCGACCCCGAGAGCGTGCGCGAGGGCGACGTGCTCATCGGCCTCGCCTCGAGCGGCCTGCACTCCAACGGCTACTCGCTCGCGCGCAAGGTGTGCGTCGAGGGCAGGACGCCCGAGGAGCTGCGCGCGCCGCGCGAGGAGCTCGAGGGGCGCAGCGTGCTCGAGGCCCTGCTCACCCCCACGCGCATCTACGTGAAGCCGATGCGCGCCGTGGTGGGCGCGTGCCCGGGCGCGGTGCGCGCGCTCGCGCACATCACGGGCGGCGGCATCTCCGAGAACCTCAACCGCGCGCTGAACGAGGGCGTGGACGCCGAGGTCGACCTCGGCACGTGGCCCGTCCCCTCCGTGGCGAGGTACGTGTGCGACGCGGCGCACCTCTCCGAGGCCGAGGCGCTCAAGACCTTCAACATGGGCCTCGGCCTCGTGCTGATCGTCGACCCCGCGCAGGCCGAGGCCGTCGAGGCCGCGTGCGCCGCGGCGGGCGAGGCGACGTACCGCGTCGGGCGCGTCGTGTCCGGCACGGGCGAGGTCCAGTATGCGAACGAAGGCGGGCTCTATGGCTTCAGCGCTTAAGATCGGCGTGCTGCTCTCCGGCAGCGGCACCAACCTCCAGGCCATCATCGACGCCGCGGCCGCCGGGCTGCCGGTGGAGGTCGTGCACGTGATCTCGTCGCGTCCCGACGCGTACGGCATCGAGCGCGCGAAGGCGGCGGGCATCTCGGTCACGGCGCTCAACCGCGACGCGTACGCCGACCCGGCTGCGGCCGACGCGCGCATCGTGGAGGAGATGCGGGCGGCGGGCGCGGAGTACGTGGTGATGGCGGGCTACATGCGCAAGCTCACCCCCGTGGTGCTCGACGCGTTCCCCGACCACGTGCTCAACCTGCACCCGGCGCTCCTGCCCTCGTTCAAGGGCGCGCACGCCATCGCCGACGCGTACGAGGCGGGCGTGAAGGTGACGGGCGTGACGGTCCATCTGGCCAACGAGGACTACGACAAGGGCCCCATCGTGGCGCAGCGCGCCGTCGAGGTGCGCGAGGGCTGGACGATCGACGAGCTGGAGAGCGCCATCCACGCGGTGGAGCACGTGCTCTACCCCGAGGTCCTGCGCGCCATCGCCGAGGGCCGCATGACCATGGACGAGAACAGAATCATCCACATCTCGGAATAACAAGCGCCCTGCCGCGGGACGCGTCTTCCTTATGTCATCCTGAGCGAGCGAAGCGAGTCGAAGGATCTGGCCCCGGGTGCGGCGCGTCCGCATGTGCAACCCCTTCGCAGCCAGACCCTCCGACTCCGCGCCCGCTTGTCCTTGCCGAACGAGAGAGAGGAGCTCCATGATCGAATCCACGCTCAAGCAGATCATCACCGACCTCGGGGAGGGCCGCACGCCCCGGCTTTCCGCCGCCGACTTCCCGTGCTTCTCGGAGGAGGCGCTCGCGGGCAAGGAGCACGTGAGCCCGGCGTACCTCGACGTGATCGCCGCGAGCCTGACGCCGGCGGACATCCCCACGTTCGAGCGCGCCCTGCGCGCCATCGACGAGGGCGACCTGGCGTGGCTCGGCTTCAAGGTCGTCTACGACGCCGCGGCGGCGCAGGCCAACGTCGACAACGAGGTGACGAAGAAGTACGGCGAGGCGGGCTCGGCCGACGGCGAGCCGCTCGTGTTCTTCTGCAACGACGCCAAGGAGATCGTGGCGTCGCGCGCGTACTCGGACCGCGACAAGTTCCAGATGAAGGACGTCACGCGCGGCCCCTCGATGCACAACGAGCAGTTCGAGGGCCTCACCTGGGCGAGCGTGGCGCTGTTCGAGCCGGTGCGCGTGTGGCTCCTCGGCGCGTCCGACGCGTCGAGCGAGGTTTGCGCGCTTGCCGCCCACGTGGGATTCGACGTGGTGGCCGTCGACTACGACGCGGCCTACCTCAACGAGGAGCGCTTCCCCGCGGCGCGGCGCATCCTCTTGCCCGGCGGCACCTTCGAGGGGCTGTCCGCCTACGAGGCGCGCCCCGAGGACTACGTGTGCGTGCTCACGCGCGGGCACATGTTCGACCCGGAGGGCTGCGTGTGGGCGGCGAAGTGCGGCGCGCGCTACATCGGCATGATGGGCTGCAAGGGGAAGAACGACACCGTGCACGACCTGGTGCTGGCGAAGGGCGCCACGCAGGAGGACTGGGAGCGCATCAAGCGCCCCATCGGGCTGAAGTTCGGCGCCAAGACGCCGGCGGAGCTCGCCATCGCCATCGTGGCCGAGCTGGTGGACGTGCGCTACCGCCAGCGCTACAGCGCCGAGGCTCGCGAGCGCCACGAGCGGAGCCTCGGGCGGTAGCCGCTTGGCCTGCGTGCCCTTTCGCCTGCGGCTTTGCCGTGGTATTCTGCGTGGAAGAAGAAACGCGTCGTGACTGACGGGCTAGCGTGGGTCACCACGGGGGAGCGGCGCGCAGAGATGAGCCGACCGTCTGGGCAAGCCGTTCGAGCAGAGTGGCTTGCCCTCTTGCGTTTGCGGGGCGGCCGGGTGCTCGGCGTGCCGATGTGAGGGACGACTGACAAGGAGTGCTGATGCAAGACCTCATCGAACTGCTGGAGAACAACTCGTATCCGGGCCGCGGCATCGTGGTCGGGGCGGACCGCGTCTACTACTTCATCATGGGACGCAGCCGGAACAGCCGCAACCGCATCTTCGTCAAGACCGAGGACGGCATCCGCACCGAGGCGCACGACCCGGCGCTTCTGGAGGACCCGAGCCTCATCATCTACCATCCGGTGCGCGCCATGGGCGATGCGCTCGTGGTCACCAACGGCGACCAGACCGACACCATCGTGGAGGCGGGCGACTTCCGCGCGGGCTGCATGAAGCGCGAGTTCGAGCCCGACGCGCCGAACTTCACGCCGCGCATCTCGGCGATCGTCAACCCCGACGGCACCTTCGAGCTGTCCATCCTGAAGCACCAGGAGTCGGGCCGCTGCCTGCGCGAGTTCTTCGCCTACGAGGGTGCCGACGAAGGCATGGGCTACTTCATCAGCACGTACCAGGGCGACGGAGACCCGCTGCCCACGTTCGCCGGCGAGCCCGTCGAGGTGGCCCTGCCCGAGCCCGACGCGGTGTGGGCGGCGCTCAACGCCGACAACAAGGTGTCGCTCTACGCCAACGTCGGCGGGGAAGTGACCCTCTACAACAAGAACCTCGGCGACTAGGCTTCGAAACTGCGATCTGCGGGGTGGTCGGCGCGGGGCGGGGCAGTACTCCGTGCTCAGACAGTCCTCGCTTTGCGGAAATGCCCGCAGGGCATTTCCGGTCGCTGCGGAACTGCGCGCGGAGCACCGCCCCGCCCCGCGCCGACCCCGCTTCGATTGAGGAGATCATGCGGAGGGGGCGGCAGGTGTTCCAACCGAGCGAGTTCCGCAGCGACTGTGACAGTCCTGTGGACTGTCACACAAAGCGAGGACTGTTTGAGCGAATTGGAATGCCCGCCGACCCCGCTTCGATAGACCATGACAGCAAAGGAGAACCTATGAACGAACTGGAACTGAAGTACGGCTGCAACCCCAACCAGAAGCCTTCGCGCATCTTCATGAAGGACGGCTCTGACCTGCCTCTCCAGGTGCTGAACGGCAAGCCCGGCTACATCAACTTCCTCGATGCCCTGAACTCCTGGCAGCTCGTGCGCGAGCTCGCGGCCGCCACGGGGCTGCCGGCGGCGGCGTCGTTCAAGCACGTGTCCCCGGCGGGCGCCGCGGTGGGGCACCCGCTCACCGAGACCGACCGCGCCATGTACTTCGTCGAGCAGGAGGGCGAGCTCTCGCCGATCGCCTGCGCCTACATCCGCGCGCGTGGCGCCGACCGCCTGTGCTCCTACGGCGACTGGGTGGCGCTGTCCGACACGTGCGACGCCGACGTGGCGCGCTACCTGAAGCTCGAGGTGTCCGACGGCATCATCGCCCCGGACTACACCGACGAGGCGCTCGAGATCCTCACGAGCAAGAAGAAGGGCAAGTACAACGTGGTCAAGGTGGACCCGGCGTACGAGCCCGCCGAGCAGGAGCTCAAGGACGTGTTCGGCATCACCTTCGAGCAGGGCCACAACAACTTCGAGATCAACGAGGAGCTGCTGGCCAACGTGGTGACGGCGAACAAGGAGATCCCCGCCGCCGCCAAGATCGACATGATGGTGGCGCTCATCACGCTGAAGTACACCCAGTCGAACTCTGTGTGCTACGTGAAGGACGGCCAGGCCATCGGCGTGGGCGCCGGCCAGCAGAGCCGCATCCACTGCACGCGCCTGGCGGGCGACAAGGCTGACAACTGGTGGTTGCGCCAGCATCCCAAGGTGCTCGGCCTGCAGTTCGTCGACGGCATCCGCCGCCCCAACCGCGACAACGCCATCGACGTGTACACCTCCGACGAGTGGGAGGACGTGCTGCGCGACGGCGAGTGGCAGCAGGTGTTCGCCGTGAAGCCCGAGCCGCTGACGGCGGAGGAGAAGAAGGCGTGGATCGCGAAGATGGAGGGCGTGACCGTGGGGTCCGACGCGTTCTTCCCGTTCGGCGACAACGTGGAGCGCGCGCGCAAGTCGGGCGTGGCCTACATCGCCGAGCCGGGCGGCTCCATCCGCGACGACAACGTGATCGAGACGGCCGACAAGTACGGCATCGCCATGGCCTTCACGGGTATGCGCCTGTTCCACCACTAAGAGCCGCTTGAGGCGAGAGCTGCCTGAAGCGAGACGAAGGGGCCGCTTGAAGCGAGAGCTGCCTGAAGCGAGACGAAAGGGCCGCTTGAGGCGAGGGCTGCTTGGGGCGAGACGAGGGGGCTGCGGCTTAGCCGCGGCCCCCTCTTCCATGGCTGCAGCCCCCTCTGCGCATGTGTGGCCGAGGCGCTTCTCATGCGCTGCCATACTCTATAGCTGCTGGTCGGCGATGTACTCTCGCATGAGGGGAAGTTGAAAGCGGACGCCGCCCGGAGCTTCTTCGATGATGCCGTGTCCGAGAAGTCGGTTTTTGTACTGCGTGGCATACGAGTGGGTCTTTCCCATGCGCTGAGCAATGTCGCTCATGGTGCTCAGGCGGTCATCGGGCAGCATTGCGTTGAGAAACGCCTTGTCGACGGGCGAAAGGGCCTCATACGTTGCCCGGACGATCCCCTCGCGCATCTCCTTGTTGGCGAGCAGAATTCCGGCATCTGCGTCAGCGTCGGTGATCTCCCTTTGCCCCGGATGCTGGTCCCACATGCGGAATCCGACGAGCTGCATCATGAAGGGAAACCCGTTGGCGGCCGCTGCAGCCTTCTTGAGCGCGCTTGGCGCAATGAATCTGTCCGATTCCTCGATAGTGCGACGCATGGCGTCTTCGACCTCGTAATCTTCGATGCGCCCGAGTTGCCATTTTTGAGCGCGGCGGAGAAACGAAACGGTCTTGTCCGTCTCAAGCGCCAGCATGTTGTGCGGGAGCCCGGCCATGAGGAGGGCCACCTTACGACCCTCGGTTACGAAGATCTGGTAGATTGCGGCGAGCTGCACCATTTCGGGGAGCTTGGGCTGCACTTCGTCAACAGTGATGAGAAGCCCCGTCTCGGTTTCGTCGAGCTGCTCGAGAAGACCGGTCATTTCGTTGCGCCAATTGGTGGGTTCGTCCTCGCGCTCCCATTCGACTCCGGGCATTTGGCCGACTTCCACGCCTGTGACGCGCGCGGCTTTGGGAGACAGGAGGTGGGCGGCCTTTCGACGCGTTGATATGAGCACATCGTCAAGCATTCCCGGCAGCGCCACGGTCCTCACGGCAATCCAGCCGCGCCGCTCGGCTTCCTCGGCGGCGAAGGACAAAAGAGCTGTCTTGCCTGAGCCGCGCGCGCCCGTTATAGCTGTGGTGAGGTTTGGGTGGCGCTTGGCGCTGCTGAGCGCGCGTCTCAGGTCATTGACGAGGACGGCGCGTCCTGCCATGTGCGCGGGTACTTCGCCGAACGTCGGGGTGAAGGGGTTCTCCTGCGGGGCGTATGAGCTCATGATGACTCCATGGATGGGTATTCCTTGATTCTCTTTATATTCCTTGATTTCCTTTATATCCGTTGATCCTGTTGATTGCAAGCAGTCTTATGCCTTCGGGGCTCGCCGCTCGCGCTGCTTATTGTGTGCGAGGGCGCTGACCGCTTGGTGACGTTTGCGCGTTGTCGCGCCGCTCTCCAGCATCGAGCGCGCCTCGAGCTTGGCCGCGATCAGCATGGCGAGCCTGGCCTCCTCGGCTTTCCCGGGGCGCCCCTCTCGGCCACCCAGCACCGCAGGCGCTCCCTGCTGGGATAGCCCAGGCGCCTGACGGTGAGCTCGACGCATCGGAGGTCGTCGTGTCCCTTCAGCGCCCTGCTCTTTTCTTCAGGGGGCGTGTACATGCAGTCCTCCTAATCCTCAGGATTCTTGCCGCACCGACAACGCCCTCTTTTCATCCACAGCTCGAAAAAGCTGGATGGAAAACGCCCGTTGTCGGTGCTTCGAGCCCCAAAAACCACCGACAACGGGCCTTTCGCATCCACTTTTCTCGAGAAATCGCCGATAACGCCCCTCTTTCATCCAAAATCACTTGAGGGGTGGATGGAAAAGCGCCGTTGTCGGTGGCCGTCGGCGATAAGCAGGTAGGGCATCGGCAGATAGGGCATCGGCATGTAGAGCATCAGCAGGTAGAGCGATGACGGCCAGCGAAGGTCGTTTAGCCTGCAACGGCCTTCGCAATGGCCGAGGCAGCGGTCGAAACGATGGCCGAGGCGGCATAGACCTTGCCGACCGGCTGCATCACGCTTGCGCAACGAGAAAGCCCCGCGGCCTTCGGCTTGCGGGGCTTTCTCGCTAGGGGGGATGAGGGCGGGTTGCCGCCCGAGGGTGGGTTACTTGCCAGGCGCGGCAGCCGGTGCCTCGCTCGTGCTCACCTCGACGCTTCTCGAGGCTGCGGCGGGATGGGCCGCGGCAGCCGTTGCGCTTCCAAGGGCGCCCTCGGCGTCCTCGGCCGTTGCCTTCGGCTTGGAAGCCCAGGCCAGCATGAGGAACGCCACCGCTATGACCGCTGCGGAGACGTACATGCCGGGGACGTAGCTGCCCGTGAGGTCATAGGCGAGGCCCCACAGCGGCGCGCCGATGGCCTGGCCGAGCACGTTCGCCATGCTCACAAGCCCCCAGATGGCGGCGTAGTCGCGCGGGCCGAACGCGGCGCTGGTAACCATGGGAGCGAACACCGAGGTGTTGGCGTTGCCGATGGACATCAGGACGAGCGCCACGCAGATGACCGCGACGACGGGCGTGGCGGGCAGCAGGATGAACGACGCCAGGTACAGCGCCGAGCACAGGAGCAGCGTCTTGACGAGGCCGAGCTTGTCGGCCACGATGCCGGCGCCCGAGCTGGTGAAAATGATGCCCGCGGAGATCACCGACATGAACACGCCGGCGGTGATGGCGTCGAATCCGACGCTCACGAAGTACGCGGCCAGATGCTGCGTGACGGTGACCGTGATGGCGAGAAGCAGGAAGGCCAGAAGGATCACCCACAGCTGCGGCATCTTGAGCGCCTTGGCGTAGGGCACGCCCGGCAGCTCGCCCACGCCGCTCTCGCCGCTTGCGCCAACTTGCGCACCGAAGGGCGGAAGCCCCAGCTCAGAGGGGTCTGAGCGCAGCAAGAGCAAGCCTACCGGCGTGGTGAACGCGAATACGACGCAGCCGAGCAGAACGTATCCCGCCTGCCAGCCGAGCGATTCGATGACCACGGGGAACACCAAGCTCAGCACCATGGCGACGATGCCGCCGCACGCGGCGGCCGCGCCCATCACGAACCCGCTCTTCTCGACGAACCACGTGTTCACGATAACCGGCACCACCGCGTAGCTGCAGCCGAAGAAGCCGAGTCCGATCAGGCATCCCACCGCGTAGAACGTCGGCAGCGTCGTGCAGAGCGACAGGGCCGCCATGGTGAGCCCCGTCCAGATCCCGCCGCATATCACGAACCGGCGCGTGCCGAAGCGCGCGACGAGCCTGCCGTAGACGGGCAGCGTTATGGTGCCCACGATGGTGATCAAGCTGAAGTACAGCGAGAACGTGGAGCGATCGAACCCCAGGTCGCGCGTCACCGGATCCATGAAGAAGCCGAAGCTCACCGTGCCTGCGATCATGGCGCTCATGATGAGGCAGGCCGCGGCGGCGGTCTTCACGTACGGCGCGCTCATCCGCTGCCTTTCGCGCTTCGCGCTCGCGGCGCTCGCCATGCGCTCGTCCTCTCGCTTCTCCTCGTTGCCCATGAGACTCCTCCTCGCGTTTTGCCGTGTTTGAGCTGCCGAGAAGTATAGGAACCGCCGCTCTGCGGCGCCTATGGAGGATCCTCCAAAACTTCACAGCCCTTTTTGGAGGCTTTGCCGTTTCGGGGTGCATCCCTCGCTTTCTAGAATGGGCCATGTTCGGCGCACATTGCGCGCGGCGCTGCGGGGGAGCAGACGGCGTCTCCAGCCGTCACGTTCGGCTCAGTGCGCGCGATCGCCAGGCGGCCGTGCCAACCATGCCGACCGTGCGCTCCCGAGGACTCGCGGCTTCGCGGCTCTCGGAGGGGCGACAAGCGCAAAGGCCGCATCACCTGGCGATGGGTGCCGCATAGGGAAACTCAAGAGAGGAGACGGAATGGAGTACAACAACGAGTACAACCTCGACCTGTACCCGAAGAAGCTTCACTGGAAGGAGGGTGACCTCACCGCGACGCGTACCACCATGTGGTCGGGCCCGGGCTGCCACGAGGGTTGCCAGGTCATCTTCTACACTGACGAGGACGGCAAGCTCGTCAAGGTCGAGGGCGACCCGAACTCGCCGTTCAACCAGGGGCGCCTGTGCATGCGCTGCCTCGAGCTGCCCGAGCTCGTGAACCACGAGAGCCGCCTCAAGTACCCCTTGAAGCGCGTCGGCGAGCGCGGCGAGGACAAGTGGGAGCGCATCAGCTGGGACGAGGCGTACGACATCATCTGCGAGAACGTGCGCAAGTTCCAGGAGACTGACGGACCTGAGTCCATCATCTCGATGATCGGCACCGGCCGCAACGTCTCCCAGGTCATCGCGCACAACCAGTACGCCAACTTCGGCGGTCCCGACCTCACGCTGTGCTTCCTCTCGGGTGACTCCTGCATGCTGCCCCGCACGGCCCTGTGCTATGTGGTCATGGGCAACCAGTGGGTGGCTGACATGAGCCAGTTCCGCGAGACGCGCTACGAGGACGATCCCGAGTGGGTCGTGCCCGAGTGCATCGTGCTGTGGGGCACCAACCCCGTCGTGTGCAACTCCGACGCCTTCCTCGGCCACTGGATCGTGGAGTGCATGAAGCGCGGCTCCGAGCTGCTCTCCATCGACCCGCAGCTCACCTGGATCGGCAGCAAGGCCAAGTACTGGCTGCGCCTGCGCCCCGGCACCGACGCGGCTCTGGCGCTCGGCATGCTCAACGTCATCATCAACGAGGACCTCTACGACCACGAGTTCGTCGAGAAGTGGTGCTTCGGCTTCGAGGATCTGCGCGAGCGCGTGCAGGAGTACCCGCCCGAGAAGGTCGCCGAGATCTGCTGGATCGACAAGGACCTGCTCGTCGAGGCGTCGCGCTGGTACGCTCAGGCCAAGCCGTCCACCATCCAGTGGGGCCTGGCCGTCGACATGTCGAAGATCGGCACGCAGACGGCGCTCGGCATCGCATGCTTGGCCGGCATCACGGGCAACATCGACAACCCCGGCGGCAACATCCTGATCGATCAGGCCGGTGGCTTGGAGTTCGGCTACAATTCCGGCATCGAGTACCTCAAAGAGGGCATGGTGCAGAAGCGCCTGGGCAACTCCAAGTACAACTTGAAGAAGTACGGCTTCACGGCCAGCTCGCAGTCTGACTGCATCCTCGAGGCATGCGAGACGGGCAAGGACGAGAACGGCAACCCGCGTCCGGTGAACATGCTGTGGATCCAGTCGTCCAACCCCATCACCAACATGGGCCAGGACGCTCCGCGCATCTACCGCGCCATGAGGAACGTGCCGTTCATCTGCGTGATCGACATGTTCAAGACCCCGTTTGCCGTGGCCTGCGCCGACCTCGTCCTGCCGTGCGCCATGTCCAACGAGCGCGACTGCGTGCGCGTGTGGTTCGACCCGATCCGCTCGCTCACGAAGTGCGGCCAGTACTACGAGGCCAAGGAAGACGAGCAGATCATGATCGACCTCGGCCATCGCCTGAACCCCGACGCGTGGCCCGAGTGGGTGCAGACGCCGCGCGACTACATGAACTGGCGCATGCAGACCGCCCCGGACTGCCGCTACGACAGCATGGAGGAGCTCGAGGAAGCGGGCGGCTGGCACTACCACGACTTCCGCTACTACAAGCACGAGAAGGGCCTGCTGCGCTCTGACGGCCAGCCCGGCTTCAACACGGTGACCGGCCTCTACGAGCTGTCCGTCACGCTGTTTGACGCGTGGGGCGACGATCCGCTGCCCTTCTACGAGGAGCCGCCCACAAGCCCCTACCGCACCCCGGAGCTCTGCGAGGAGTACCCGCTCGTGCTCACCACCGGCAAGCGCTCGTTCGAGTTCTTCCACTCTGAGTGGCGCCAGGCCGACACCACCTCGCGCGAGCTGCACCCGGTGCCGTACTTCGACATCCATCCCGACACGGCTGCCAAGTACGGCGTGGCCGAGGGCCAGTGGACCTGGATCGAGAACCAGATGGGCAAGTGCCGCCAGGTGGCGCGCTTCGACTCCACGCTCGACCCGCGCGTGATCTCCACCGAGCACGGCTGGTGGTTCCCCGAGCAGGAGGCTGCCGAGCCGAGCCTGTTCGGCGTGTTCAACTGCAACCCGAACAACCTGATCCCGCAGTGCGAGAACGGCGAATCCGGCTACGGCGCCCCCATCAAGTGCTCCATCGCCAAGGTCTACCCGTGCACGCCGGAGAACAGTGCGCCGGAGGACCAGCCGTCCTTCCAGGTAACCCGTGGCAGCGGCTACTCGCATGGCGAGTCCCATGCCACCGACACGCCGAGCTTCTACGACATGCGGAAATAGAGGGGGTTAGAGAAATGACGAGAGGCGAATACGGTCTTCTGATCGACTACCAGTACTGCTCCGGCTGCCACGCCTGCGAGGTGGCCTGCAAGAAGGAGCACGAGATGCCCAAGGGCGACTTCGGCATCAAGGTGCTCAAGGACGGCCCGCGCCAGTCCTCGGACGGCGTGTGGGAGTTCGACTACATTCCCGTGCCCACGCACCTGTGCGATCTGTGCGCGGCGCGCGTTGACATGGGGAAGCTCCCCACCTGCGTGCACCACTGCCAGGCCGGCGTCATGGTGTACGGCACGATCGAGGAGCTCGCCGCGAAGGCGAAGGCTGCCGCGAAGGACAAGATGGTCATCTTCGCGAAGTAGCGCGCAGGCGCTGATCCAAGGGAAAAGGCGGCTCGCACGCTTTTGGAAGAGGAAGCGAGCCGCCATAACCCCCGCACGTTCCAAATGAGGGCGGCTGGCTGGTGAAACAGCCGGCTACCCCTGTTTGGGGTGCGGTCCGTAGGGGATTATAGTATTTCTAGGAGGAAACAAAATGGAGGAGAAGTTATACCCCAGACGCTGGGCTATCCTCATCGGCATGACCTTTATTCTGGTCGCCATCCAGTTCAGCGTTATCTTGCCCGGTGGCGGTGCCATCCTGGTCATGCAGCAATACGGCATCGAACCGATGATGTTCTCCATGATCATGACCGCTCCGTACCTGACGGGCTTTCTGTTCGCCATTCCCGCGGGCGTCTTGGCTGACCGCATCGGCCTGAACAAGGTTCTGGTCACAGGCTTTCTGATCTGCCTCGTCGGCGTTGCCATGCGCATCTTCTCGGGCAGCGACTTCGTCATGCTGATGGCCGGCACCATCGTCATGGGCTTCGCCCCGGCTGCCCTGAACGCCAACTCCGCGAAGCTTCTGCGCGTGTGGTTCCCGGGCAAGGCGAACTCGTTCGCCATGGGCGTGTACACGGCCGGCATGAGCTTCGGCGCCGCGCTCGCCCTGTTCTACGGCTCCCACATCGCCACCATCAACGAAGGCTGGATCTTCTCGACCGCCCTCGTCGCCATCGGCATCGTGATCTGGCTCCTTCTGTATCGCAAGCATCCTGACGGAGACGAGATCGACAAGGAGCCCATCGTCGAGTACCTGCGCGTCGTCCTCAAGAACAAGGACGTCTGGGGCATCTCGATCTTCGCGTTCCTCGTGTTCGGCGGCATGAGCAACCCGAACTCCAGCTTCATGGTCGCTGCCATTACCACGCTCGCCGGCGGCGATCCCGCTGTCGCTGCTGAGGCTGGCACGCTGTCCACCCTCAACACGGTCATCGCGGCGACGCTGTCCATGATCCTGCCCGTCGTGTTCGTCGCGCGCTTCAAGAACATGCGCACGCCTGCGCTCATCTGCTGCGCTGGCAGCGCCGTCTGCTTCGGCGTTCTGTACTTCGTGCCTTACGGCCCGATGACGTGGGTCCTCTACATCCTGCAGGCCGTGTTCTTCTGCTCGATGATGCCCATCGTCAAGATGCTGCCGGCGCTTCTGCCGAGCGTCAAGCGCGAGCATCTCGGCGTGGTCGGCGGCGTCCAGGCCACCTTCCAGAACTTCGGCATGTTCCTGCTCGGATCCTACGTGCTGTCCCCGCTCGTGATCGCCGTGACGGGCCAGACCGACGGACTGGTGTTCTACCAGGGCATCTACATCGGCATCGCCATCCTGTGCGTGCTGTCCTTCCTGAGCATGTTCCTGTTCAGCAACGTTCGCTCGAACGTGGCCGACAAGATCGCCGACGAGAAGGCTGCCGCCGAGGGCAAGGCCATCGAAGCCTAGCTCCTCAGCGAGCTTGAGGCTCAAGGTCAAAGGCGCTTGGCTTCAAGGCGGGCGCCTTGCCTCGGGCAAGCGCATCAGGGTTCCCCGCGCATGGCGGGGAACCCTGCGTGCGTTCGAGGCGCGCAGGGCGAGGCGCGCGCCCTTAGTTTCAAGGAAGTGCGTATGGGAAATTGTCACTACTGCTTCAACTGCGGGAGGTGCCGCGGCGAGACGCCGCCGGGCGTGTTCGTGCGCCGGTGCCCGGCGTGCCGCCACGTGAACGAGCGAGGCGCGCGCGAATGCGAGGCGTGCGGGGCGTCGCTCTACCTTGACCCGACGAAGGTCATGGGGAATCCGCGCAGCGCCGCGGGCGCAGATGCGGGAGGCGCGCCGGCGAAGGACACGCCCGCAGGGGCGGATGCCGGGCCTGCGTCAGCCTGAAGGCGCGCAGGCGGGAGGCGCGCGGCTCGAAAGCGCGCAGCTCGAAGGCGCGCGCAGCCAAGAGGACCGCGGCTCGAAGGCGCGCGTCCCAAAGGCCCGCAGCCCGAAATCGTGCAGCGAAAAAAGCAGAGGCGGCCCGTCTGGGCGCGCCCCTGCTTCGCGAGAAGGAGAACGGCATAGCTGAGAGTTGCGGCAGATGCCGCCTGATCGCCCGATCGCCGGAGCGCGGCCGGGCGAGGCGGGCTACTGCTGCGGTCCGCCCGGCGCCTTAGGCGCGCCCGGCGTGCGGGGAGCGGGAGCCCCGGGAGCGCTCGGCGCGCCCGCAGAGGCGCCGCCCGGCGCGATGGACGACAAGTCGGCACCGCAGCCCTTGCAGGTCTCCGGGAAGGGCATGTTGGGGATGACGGGGATGATCTTCCCGCATCCAGGGCATTTCTTGGGGCCGGACACTTCGGCTGGTCTGAAGCACATAGTTGGATCCTCTCCTCGGGTTTTTCGTGAAGGGGCTGCTCGCCGCGCGATTGCGCTGAGGGGCGCCAAACGGCGGGCCCGACGGTTGAGGAGTCTAAGGGACTTCGGCGGCGAGGGATATGGAGAAACGTCCAAAAAACGGGCGGTTATCTTGGAGGTTTTACAGGGCGGGCGCCTGGGCGCGGCGCATGAAGAAGGCTCCAAAAAATGGCCGCGATGGTTTGTAGGCTTCTCCATATGCCTTCTTCGGCTGGTTCCCTATGCTGGCGATGTTCAGGGCTCTCCCGCAGCTGAAGGCATTGCGAGCGAGGCGCTTTCAAGCGTTTGGAGACAAGAGGGAGATTCCCGATTTAGGAGAGCAAAGGAAGAGGAAGGTGGGTTATGGAACTTTTCGAGAAGAAGTTCAATCCCGAACTCTACAAGACCGACTTCCATTGGAAGGAGGGAGACTACGACGTCTACCGCGTGTGCCACTGGTCGGCACCGGGCTGCCACAACTCGTGCGGCATCCTGCTGTACGTGAAGGACGGCAAGCTCGAGCGCGTCGAGGGCGACCCGAACCAGCCGTACAACCGCGGGCGCCTGTGCATGCGCTGCCTCAATCTGCCTGAGGCATGCAACGACCTGCTCAATCGCCTGAAGTGGCCGGTGAAGCGCGTCGGCGAGCGCGGCGAGAACCAGTGGGAGCGCATCAGCTGGGACGAGGCGTACGACATCATCGTCGAGAACGTGCGCCGCATCCAGAAGGAGTGGGGCCCCGAGGCCATCTGCGGCATGATCGGCACGGGCCGCAACGTGTGCTGGCAGAACCCGCTCATCTGCTACGCGGGCTTCGGCTCGCCCAACATGAGCTTCGGCTTCCTGTCGGGCGACTGCTGCATGGTCCCCCGCACGTCGCTGTCGTTCTGTGTGTGCGGTGACCTGCCCGTAGTCGACGCGTCCCAGTTCAACGAGGAGCGCTGGGACCATCCCGAGTACGAGTACCCCGAGGTCGTGCTCGTGTGGGGCAACGACGTGATCAAGTCCAACGGCGACGGCTTCTTGGGCCACTGGATCGTCGACATGATGACGCAGGCCAACACCAAGCTCATCGTGGTTGACCCCGACCTTACCTGGCTCGCGTCGCGCGCCGACGTGTGGATCCAGCCGCGCCCGGGCGTCGACTCCGCCATCGCCATGGCCATGACCAACGTGATCATCGAGGAGGACCTCTACGACCACGACTTCGTCGAGAACTGGACGTACGGCTTCGACGAGCTGGCCGCGCGCGTGAAGGACATGACTCCTGAGAAGGCCGCCGAGATCGCATGGGTTGACGCCGAGGACATCCGCAAGGCTGCGCGCATGTTCGCCGCTGCCAAGCCGGGCGCGCTGCAGTGGGGCCTGACCACCGACATGCGCGTCAACGGCATCTCCGAGGCGCACTGCCTCATGTCGCTGAACGCCATCTGCGGCAACGTCGACCAGGCGGGCGGCAACTACCTTGCCCGCGAGGCCTACAGCATGAACCTCGCGTATCTGTGCGGCTACTTCGAGAACCTCGACGTCGACATGCGCGCCAAGCGCCTGGGCAACGACATCTCGCCGATGCACCAGTTCGGCCTGAGCTCCACCGCGGCATCTGACGTGGTGCTCCAGGCAATCGAGTGCGGCGAGCCCTATCCGGTGAAGATGCTGTGGTTCCAGGGATGCAACTCCATCGCCAACATGGCGGCCGAGGCTCCGCGCGTGTACGAGGCCATCAAGTCCACTGAGTTCAACGTGGTGGTTGACTACTGCATCACCCCGACGGCCGTCGCCTGCGCCGACATCGTGCTCCCGTGCGCCATGAGCCCCGAGCGCAACCAGCTGCGCACGTGGTGGACGCCGCTGCGCCAGTCGACGCGCGTGGTCGAGTACTACGAGTCCAAGACCGACGAGCAGATCATCCTCGAGCTGGGCAAGAGGCTGAACCCCGAGGCGTGGCCGTACGAGACCGACATCGACCTCCTGAACGCCCGCCTGAAGGAGGGCGAGGTTCCCGAGGACTTCGCCGGCCTGCAGGAAATGGTCTACGACTGGGAGCCGCTCGAGTACCATCGCTACGAGAAGGGCCTACTGCGCCCCGACGGCCAGCCCGGCTTCAACACGCCGACGGGCATGATCGAGCTGTACTGCACGACGCTCGAGGCGTTCGGCAACGATCCGCTGCCGAGCTACGAAGAGCCGCCTGAGAGCCCGATCAGCACCCCGAAGCGCTTCGAGGAGTACCCGATCGTCCTCACCACGGGCCATCGCTCCTTCGAGTTTTTCCACTCCGAGCATCGCAACCAGAAGACGATGCGCGAGTTCCATCCCAACCCGCGCGTGCGCATCCATCCCGAGACGGCCGCCAAGTACGGCATCGAAGACGGCCAGTGGGTGTGGATCGAGAACCAGCGCGGCCGCTGCCGCCAGATCGCTTGGGTGACCGAGGGCATGAAGCCCGGCTGCGCAAGCGCCGAGCACGGCTGGTGGTTCCCCGAGACCGAGGGCGCCGAGCCCAACCTGTTCGGCGTGTTCGACTCCAACATCAACAACCTCACTTCGATGATGGTCGTTGGCGAGACGGGCTACGGCGCGCCTTACAAGGGCCTTCTGTGCAAGATCTACCCCTGCACGGAGGAGAACAGCAAGATCATGCCGTCTGAGCAGGTAACGCGCATGGGTGGCTGGGAGTACGACCGCGTTGAGAAGCTGGCCATGGGAGGTTATAAATATGAGTAACTACGGACTTTTCATCAACTACGAGTACTGCACGGGCTGCCATACGTGCGAGGTTGCCTGCAAGAAGGCGCTCAACCTCCCCGAAGGGCAGCATGGCATCGTGGTGTTCGAGGACGGCCCGCGCAAGAACATCAACGGCAAGTGGGAGCTCACCTACCTTCCGCTGCCCACGCACCTGTGCGACTTCTGCGCTGACCGCGTAGAGGAGGGGCGCCTCCCCAACTGCGTGCATCACTGCCAGTCCGGCATCATGGTGTACGACACGCTTGAGAACCTGGCGAAGCTGGCCGAGAAGCACCCGCGCAGCGTCATCTACAACGCGCAGGCTTAGCCTCGCCGAGCGCTGACACAGCAGCGTCATGCGGCGCTGCCGGGACGCATGGCTCTCCCGGCAGCGCCGTGCATCTACTAACGTTCAATGAGAAGGAGAACTGAGATGGCAGGTAAGGAACCTTTCCCCACGTTGGTCGTCAACGAAGTGTGGGCCCGCTGCGGCGGTTGCTGCGAGTGCGAGGACGAGTCTCACGGCCATGACGGGAAGTGCGGGCAGCGCTGCATCCTCCCCATGCAGGGAGGTCCGAACATCGGCGGGTGGGAGGCCATCGCGCGCGATCCGGAGGGACCGCTCACGGCCGACAACTGCATGATCGTATGCGCGCCGTGCTTCAAGAAGATGCGCGACGCAGGGCGCATCTAGCGTCGGGACTCAAGACGAGGATTTGAGGAAGGGGTCTGCCATGCCGTGCTACGTGTGCAACCCGTTTTGCGGCAGGTGCAGACCCCAGGGCGAGATGCCTGCTTCGCTCAAGGGCAGGTACATGGTGAGGGAGAGGAAGAAGAAGCCCATGGACTACCGGCTTTGCGCGGCTGAGTCAACCGAGCTGCAGAGAACGTACGAGGTGGACCTCACGGCCGAGGAGACGAAGCGCCTCGTTGACGAGATCTACGCGTTTCTGGCCATGCAGGCGGGCGTCGAGTACCTCGCCGACCAGAGCGCCGAGGCGCTCGCCGGGCGCTTTGGCGACGACCTGGGCAAGCGCGTGGCGAGCTGCCTCGCAAACCAGTGCGCCGACAAGATCATCGCCGCGGAGGGGCTCGCCGCCGCGCTCGAGCCCGTGGTGCGCGACTCCTCCGAGATAGGGGAGGGCGCGTCCTTCTCGTGCAAGGTGCTGATCCACGTCAAGCCCGAGCTGGAGCTCTCCTCGTACGAGCCGGTGTCCCTCCCCATCCCCGCGTTCACCGTCTCGCCTGAGATGGTCGAGAGGAACGTGCGGGCGATCGTCGAGGACCGCGCGCGCTACGTGGACGACGAGTCGGCTGCGTGCGTCTCCCCGAGTGTGAAGGCCGTCATTTCGCTGCGCACCGAGAAGTGCGGCATGGAGGTCCAGCCGCTCACCTTCGAGAGCATCGTCTACCAGATGGGCAGCGGGATCCTTCCGCAGCAGATCGACGACGCCCTTGCGGGCATGGAGCCTGGCGAGACGAAGAAGTTCTCGTTCACGGTCACGAGCAAGAACTTCTTGGGGCTTGACGTCGAGGAGGAGATGGACTCGACGCTGAGCGTGCTGCGCATCGTGAAGAAGGAGACCCCCGAGCTTACTGACGCGTGGGTGAAGGGCAACGTTCCCGGCGCCCATGATGTGGAGGGCTTCTACGAGCTCGTCAGGGGCAACCTGTCGGTGCGCGCGCGAGCCGACTACGATCGGCTCAAGGACGAGGCCGCCTCGGCCGCCCTCGCCGAGCGCCTTCCCGAGCTTGAGCTTCCGGACCTGTACTACGACTACGCGCGCGCGGGGCTTCTGCAGAACGTCTCGGCCGCCCTCGCGCGCAAGGGCATGAGCGAGGAGGAGTTCTACCTCGCCCAGGGCGTCACGAGCAGTCAGTTCATGATCCAGATGAGCGCCCGCGCGCGCGAGGTGCTGCGCCAGGGCCTCGCGCTTGACGCGCTCGCGCGCCATGAGGGCTTCGAGGTCGGGGAGGCCGACCTGGATCGCGCGGCCCGCGCCATATCGCCTCGGGACCACGCAGGGGCGCGCAAGATGCTCGAGATGAACGGGCGCACCTATCAGCTGCGCGAGATGGCCTTGCGCCAGAAGGCGCGCGCGGTCCTTTCCGAGCGGGCCGTGGTGCAGGGGGTTGAGGCCCCGGTCGCCTAGGCGCTCGGCTTCAGGCGCCGAGTACCGGGAGCTTGGCAGGGATTTCTGATGGGGCGCTCAACGCAGGGCGCCCCATCAGCGCTTTAGGCGAAGAGGTCCTCGAAGCCGCATCCGACGATCTTCTTGAACAGCTCGGGGTCGTGGATGAGCTTCGAGTACAGGATCGAGAAGTCGAAGAGCAGCCGGTCGCGTGACCAGCTCTCGTCGAAGTCAAGCCCGAAGCGGCTCTCGATCTTGCCGATGCGGTAGAGCACGGTGTTGCGGTGCATGTGCAGCTTCTCGGCCACGATGGTCGCCTTGCGCTCGTAGTGGATGTAGGCGGCGAGGATGCGCGCGTCGTCTCCGCCGTTCGCCGCGTTCTCGGCGATGATCTTGTCGAGGATGGTGTGGGAGAACGAGAAGTCGCGCAAGGCGGGGTTCATCTCGTCCGAGTCGACGACCAGAAAGCGCAGGGCCTCCTCGAAGGTGTAGCACAGCTTGCCGCGCTCTTCGCCTGACATGGTGAACCAGTAGGCGAGGTCGATGTTGTCCTTGTACTTCGAGACCAGCTGGATCTGCTGGTAGGCGAACTTGACGTTCGTGATCTCGTCGAATACCTGGGATACGGCGACGAACCCCTTCTCGGGATCGCAGTGGGGCAGAAGCTGCTCTTCGATGATGCGGTTCGACAGGCTGCTGTCGAGGCCCTTGGAGTAGAGGAGCAGGTAGAGGCGGTCATCGTAGACGACGGTGGCGTTGCGCGCCCCGTTGACCCGCTTGAGCGTGAGCGCCAGGTCGCTGAGGTTGTCACGCGGAATGCCCTCGCGCGGCTCGAAGCAGAGGAGGCGAAACTCCGCGTCAAGGGGGATCCTGATGTTCGAGGCGTAGTCGTTCAGCTGCCCCCGGCTCACGTAGCGGCCGTTGACGAGGTCGTCGAAGAGCGAGAAGAACGAGTAGCGGATGGGGTCGAAGCGCCCGGTCTGCAGGTCGGCTCTGCTCGAGAGCGACGTTGCCAGCATGTCGAAGAGGTCGCGCTGTCCGCGCGAGGGCTCTTTCTCGAAGAGCGCCATGAGGAGGAGCTGGCCGCCCTTCTCCTCGCCGATGACGGTGTTCTCTATGATGAGGTCGCTCGGGCCGTTCTTGAACGAGACGGGGGAGCGGTGGATCATCCTGACGCTGTTGACTATCTCGCGCTCTCGGCAGAGGAAGTCCTTGCAGAGAGGCGATCCGATGTTCGTCAGGGCCTTTGCGATGGGCTGCGCGTCGCTTCCGTAGAGCAGGAGCGGCGCGCCGATGATGCGCGCGCTCTTGTTGAGCATCTGCCTGAACCCGTCGGACGTCGCTGTGACGTGGGCGAGCTCGCTTTGCCACGATTGGACGAGCAGGAAGTAGTTCTGCAGCTTCTGGAGCAGGCCCCTCGACGCGTCGTTCTGCTCGACGACAACGAGAGGGCTGTCAAGCTCCTCGAGGCTCTCGAGGGCGGGGGCGTCTGCCGCGACGATCAAAAGCGCGCCGGGGTAGAGCGCCGCTGCCCTGGGCGCTGCCTTCGCGCTGCATACGAACAGCATGTCGCGCTCGGGTATGACGCCCTTCTGCCAGTGCACGGATGACGCCCATTTGAAGCGCGCGGGCTTTCGCGCGGGCTCTGAGATGATGGTGCAGGGCCTCAGAGCGTCGATGATCATGTGATAGCTGATATAGGGAATGTCGACAGCCATGCTCGTCCCCCTTGGTCTGCCTGCTGAATCCATTATAGCGAGCGGGCCCAGTCCTTCGAGGCGCTCGGCCTATGTACGTTCCTCCGAAAATCCGCCTCCTTTTTTGTCGGATCCTCCATTGAGGCGGGCTCGGGATTGGGCGTGCGCCCAGACGCCCGTGTGGCTCAGCGATCCTCCCGGTGATCCTCCAAGCGCTCTCCGGCTGCGGCTTCCCCGAAGATCTGGCTGAGGGACTCGTTGCTCATGGTGAGGAAGAGGTATTTGAAGCTCAGGAGCATCCAGTCGCGGGCCGTCTTGCTCGACAGGTCGAAGCAGAAGCGCTTCTGGATCTTCTCGACGTGGTAGAGCACGGTGTTGCGGTGCATGTGCATGCGCTGCGCCACGGCGGTGGCGTTGCGCTCGCTCTGCAGGTAGAACCACATGAGCGCGAGATGGTTCGTGCCGTTCTCGAGGTCTTCCTGGTGCAGGATGGATGCGATGGAGCACTGGAACGCGAACCGGATGAAGCGCTGGTCATGCGCGGTGGGGTCGATCAGGTAGTACAGCAGCGCGTCCTCGAACAGGTACGCGCCGCGAGCGTGCGAGCTGGTGTCGGCAAACTGCTCCTGCAGGATGGCGCCGCGGAACCCCAGCGCGATCTGCGTCTGCCGGAAGGCAAGGTCGAGGTCGGTGATGTTCTTGAACACCGACGAGACGCCGCTGACCACATCGTAGGGCTCGAACACCTTGCGGTGCAGCTCGTCCAGCGTGCGCGAATGCGCGAGCTTGCCGTCGGCGGCGCAGCTGTACAGCAGCGCCAGCATGTGGTGCTGGTGGGGGAAGCAGCGCACGTTGCCGTCGTTGAGCATGGAGGCGGCCTTCGCCACCAGCCGCGCGCGCTTGGGGTCGGTTCCCTCGTCGACGTCGAACGCCACCAGCTTGAAGTGCCCCATGTCAGTGAGCCCCGCCATGTCCATCTGGGCGCTCACGTATGCCTCGTCGAGCGGCGCGTGCTCGAGCAGCTTGCTGAAGAAGAAGTACGACGGCGTGTTGAGCTGCGCCTCGTGGCTCCAGATCTTCTCGCACAGCGGCGTCATGTGCCTCACCAGCGTGAGGAACAGATCCCGCATGCCTTCGGTGTCGGGCATGGCATTGCACGCCATGGAGATGGAGCCGAAGTACGAGTGGTTGACGTGGATGGGGCACGACACGCGGTCGAACGGCGTGATCTCGGACGCGGCGCGCGTGTAGAAGGTCTTCTCCGGCAGGCGAAAGCGCTTCTCGGCGATGGTGGCCGGAGTGAGGCAGCCGTTGTCGATGATGGTGCGATGCAGCTCGTCAGGCGGCTCGACGGCGGTGGTGCGCGCGATCACGTTGAAGTTGTTGTCCGAGACGAAGATGAAGTTGCCGATCACGGACGCGCTCGCGTCGAGCATGTCGGTGAGCGTGCCTTGGCGCAGCAGGATGCGCTCAAGGTCGCTTTCCCAGATGAGGATGCGGATGAAGAGCGATTGCAGCAGAAAGAGCAGGTGGGTCAGGCTGCTGCGGCGCTCGAGCACGATCGTGCGCTCGCGGTAGGGCGCGAAGTCTGAGAGGCGGCTCGCATCGTCAAGCTGCACGAGGGCGAATGCTGCCGGGCGCTCTGCCAAGAGCTTGCGCGCGCTGGTCGCGTCGCACACGAAGAGCAGCTGGGATTCGCTGACGCGCGTGGGCGCGGCGCAGGGTGAGCATGCGGCGGCCGGGGCCCCTTCGGCGTCTCCTGCGCGCATGATCGGGGCGTACCAGCGGAACGTACGCCTGCTTGCCGTGGGCGCTGCGAGCATGCCGCAGCTTGCGAGACGGTCGGCGAGCATGGCGGCAGTTACGTGCGGCAGGCTGTTCTCGCTGGTCGGAGGCTGGCAGAACAGGCCCTCGAGGACTTTCGCCCCTACGGCGCAATCGGCGGCCCCTTCCGCGTGCCTCATGCCTTGATCTGCGTTTTCGCTTCTGCTCCCCATGGTGTTCCCCTCTGCGCCTCATGCGGCGCATTTCGCGCGGCACGTCGAGAAGCGGCGTGCCGCGAGCTATTTTACCGCAGCGCTCGCCGCTTTGCTGCGGGCGCCTGCCGCTCGGCTTGCCGCTCGCGCTGTTTATTGTGTGCGAGGGAGCTGACCGCTTGGTGACGTCTGCGCGTTGCCGCGCCGCGTCGGGTTATAATATCCATTCGGTATTCTTGGGTTGCGGCGCTGCGCGCTGCCAAGACGAGGAAGGGACGCTGCTTGAAGAAAGCGCTGCTGCTGATACTCGGCATCGTCACGGTGTGCTTCCTCATCGCCAATGCCGACTACATCTCCAACATCCTGACCACCATGAAGACGGGCGCGCTCCTCCCGCTCGTCGTGTCGTGCATCCTCATGCTGGCCCGCCACTTCGTGCAGGCGGCTTCCTACGACGCGGCGTTCGAGGCGGTGGGGCATCGCACGGGCTTCTGGCACAACGTCATCCTCATCTACTCGCTCGTGTTCATCAACACGTTCTGCCTGTTCTCCGGCGCCACGGGCGTGGCGTTCATCATCGACGACGCGCGCCGCCAGGGCTGCGACGCGGGCCAGTCGACCGGCGGCGCGATCCTCTCGCAGATCGGGTACTTCGCCGCCATCTTCGTCATATCCACCATCGGGTTCGTGACCATGCTGCTGGCGGGCCAGATGAACACGCTCTTTCTGATCGGCGGCCTGACGCTCGCGGGCGTCTTGGTGGTGCTGTCGAGCATGTTCTTCGTGGGGCACCTTCGCCCGCGCGTGCTGTTCCGCTTCTTCATCTGGCTCGAGCGCCCCATCAACGCGGTGCTCGGCCTGGTGAGGCGGAGCCTCAAGGCCGCGTGGGGCCGCCACACGGCGCACTCGTTCGTGAACACGGCGAACATCCTGGCGTCGAACCCGAAGGGCACGCTCATCACGGTGGGCTACGCGTCGCTCTCGGCGCTGCTCAACATGGCGTGCCTGGTGGCGATCGGCTACTCGTTCGGCTTCGAGAACGTGGCGGCGCTCGTGGCGGCGTTTGCGGTGGCGGCCATCTCGGTGATCCTGAGCCCCACGCCGCAGGGCGTGGGCGTGGTGGAGGCGGCCATCGCGGCCATCCTCACGGCGTACGGCTGCTCGCTGGCCACGGCCACGGCCATCGCGCTGGTGTACCGCGGCATCATGTTCTGGGCGCCGTTCTGCATCGGCGCGGTGCTGCTGTCGCAGTCGGGCTTCTTCACGTCGAAGAAGACGGCGAGCGAGGAGCAGCGGCACAAGGACATCGGATGGATCTCGGGCACGCTCGTGTTCCTCGTGGGCGTGGTGAACATCGGGCTGTCGTTCGTGCCGGGCACGTTCGCGCCGTTCACCATGCTGACCGAGTGGGTTGACATGAGCGCGCTGTTCGTGGGGATCCCGCTGATCATAAGCTCGATCGTGCTCATCGTGTGCGCGGTGGGCCTCGTCATGCGCTTCCGCACGGCGTGGGCCATCACGCTGAGCCTGCTGTCGATCATCGCGGGCGCGGAGTTTCTGTTCCAGGGCACCATCCAGGTGGGCGTGGCGGGCATAGCGCTCGTGGCCTGGCTGTTCTTCCAGCGCAACGCCTTCGACCGCCCGTTCTCGATGGAGGCCGTGCGCGCCTCGGTGGAGGCTGGCCGCAAGCTGAGGGCCGAGCGCGCCGCCGAGAAGGCGAAGGGCGCCAAGGAAAAGCCGCGGCCGCGTGTCGAGAAGGGCGCCAAGGGAAAGCCGCGGCCGCGCGTCGAGAAGGGCGCGCAGGCGAAGCCGAGGGGGCGCTCCGAGAAGTAGCGGGCGCGGCGAGGCGAGAAGGGCGCGGCGAAAGGAAGGGCGCATGGGCGACGGCGACATGAACGGTGGCGACAGGGGCGATGGCGGGGAAATGAGCGGCGGGGGATTGATCGAGACCCTGGGCGTCGAGTTTTTCGCGGAAGGGCGCAGCCGCGTGGAGGCGCGCATGCCCGTCACGCCGGCCATCACGCAGCCGTTCGGCTTCGTGCACGGCGGCGCCACCATCGCGCTTCTGGAGTCGGTCGCGAGCCGCGGCTCCGAACTGCGCTGCGATCCCGAGGCTGAGCAGCCCTTCGGCGTCGAGGTCCACGTGCGCCACCGCAAGAGCGGCAGGGAGGGGCACGTGCGCGGCGTGGCGGAGTTCGACCGCGAGGAGCCGTCCCGCGGGCGCGCGGGCGGCGTCAAGCACTTCTGGAACGTGACGGCCTACGATGACGCAGGCGACGTGATGAGCGAGGGCGTCGTCACGTGCCGGGTGGTTCCCCGCGCCTACGTGGAGCAGCGCGACGCCGCGTCTGCGTAGGGGCGCGCAGGGGAGTCGCGGGAAGCAGGGGCGCGGGGAGCCGCGGGACGCCGGGCGCTGGGCGTCAGCTGCGTGATCGCAGGTTTGTCAAACTTTTTGCTTGCGCCTGCCGCTCAATGTGGTATCATATCGTCCGCTGTCGCGAGACAGCCTTCGGGTTGTGGCTCAGTTTGGTAGAGCGCTGCGTTCGGGACGCAGAGGCCGCAGGTTCAAATCCTGTCAACCCGACCATGATGTGTCGAGCCGCCTTCGGGCGGCTCTTTTCGTCTCCGCGGGACTTCGCGCCCTGCGCCGCGGGCGCCGGCGGAGGAAGCCGCCCTTGTCCACGTGCCGCGGGCGCCGGCGTTCCTGATCTGCCCCGCCGCTGCGGGTTGCGCGGGCGGCTCTGCGGGCGTCCCCGCCGCTGCTGCCATCGGCGCTGTCGGCCCCCCGACGCTATCTCGCCGAAACAATGATTTATTCGACGTGAAATCCCTGATAGGCAAGGCTTTTATGAGGGGGAGGCGGTCGGTGCGAAAAAGCATCCGTTCGTGACGATTCTCGAACATTCTTCAGGTGCTTTTCGGCATCGCGTCCTACAATGAAAAGATGCGCGTTGCCTTACCGAGCGAGGACCTGCTGATGACGAAGTGGGACATAGTCAAAGAGACGATCTTCGAGGATCTGCGAACTGACTCCGCTAGGGAGCTGCAGCTGCGCACGCTTCTTCTGGGAACCGTCTTCCTCGCCCTCATCTCCGCGATCCTCACCGCCATGAACATCGCGAAGGGCTGGTGGCTCATGACGGCGAGCACCGGGCTTCTCGTGGCGGGGTTCCTCGTCGCCGCCTTGTGCGCCAAGCGGAAGAAGGCCCTGGCGTCGTCCGTCATCACGGCGGTCATGGTGGCCGTCACCTTCTCCTTCTACGCCCTGTCGGGCCAGAACGAGGGCTTCGCCTGCCTGTGGATCCTGCTGGTCCCCGTCATCGGCCCGAGCCTTCTGGGCATCAGGGTGGCCTTCTTCCTGAGCACGTACTTCCAGCTGTTCCTGATAGCGCTGTTCTGCACCCCGCTGAACCAGATGGTCGTCGACCACTACACCGCCACGTTCATCGCGCGCTTCCCCGTGCTGTACTTCGCCGCCTTCGGCGGCATGGGCGTGCTGGCCGTCCAGAAGCAGTACTACCTGAACAAGACCGTCGACCAGGCTTACCATGACGGCCTGACCAAGCTGTACAACCGCATCTACTACACCCAGGCCCTCGAGAAGCACGCCGAGGACGACTTCTCCCTGGCGGTCTTCGACCTGAACCGGCTGAAGTACGTCAACGACACCTTCGGGCACTTGGCCGGCGACGAGGTGATCTGCGCCGCGGCGGACCTTCTGAGCGAAACCTTCGGGTCCGACAGCGTCGTCGCGCGCATCGGCGGCGACGAGTTCGCGGTCATCAGCCCCGCCGACTCCGAGCAGATGAACGAGCTGCTCGCCCACATCGCCCAGGAGGCGCTCAGCTGGAAGGGCTCCTTCCCGGGGTGCGAGTGCCCCCTGGCGCTCTCGGTGGGGTGCGTCGCGCGCGGCGAGTTCCCCGACTACTCGCTCGAGGAGGTGCTGAAGGAGGCCGACCGGCGCATGTACCAGGACAAGTCCGCCTGGTACCAAGGCTCCGGCTTCGACCGTCGCCGCTAGGGCATGCCCGCCCCGCGCCCCTTCCGCGTCCGAGCGCCGGCTGCTCGGCGCTCTCCTGCGCCGCCCGCTCGGCCGCCCGCGCCCGTCCCCTCGCGCTCCCTCGCGTCCCCTTCGGCCCTCCTCTGCGCTTTTCATGAGGGCGGATGCAGTATTGATGTGCCGTTACCGTATCGTCTCTCGTGGGGGAACCTACAATGGTACACTGATGCCCGTAACACGTAAAAGTGATGGAGCGACTCGCCTTTTCGCCTCATCCTCGCGCCGGCTCGCAGGAGAAAGCGGGGCCTGCGGAAGATGGGCTGCGGCAAGGCGCGCTTTCGTCAGAAATGAGGAAAAAGGTACAGCGTGCACAACGACGTATCACAGGTTCTGTTCACCGAGCAGGAGATCGCGCGTCGCGTAGCGCAGATCGGCGCGGACATCACGCGCGACTACGCCGACGCGGCCGCGGACGGCATCGTGCTCGTCTCGGTGCTGCGCGGCGCAGCCGTCTTCATGGCCGACCTCGCGCGCGCCGTCGAGCTGCCGCTCGAGATGGACTACATGGCCGTGTCCTCCTACGGCAACGGCGCGAAGAGCTCGGGCGTGGTGCGCATCCTGAAGGACCTCTCCACCGAGATCGAGGGGCGCCACGTGATCATCGCCGAGGACATCCTCGACTCCGGCCTCACGCTCGCCTACCTTATGAGGAACCTCGCGTCGCGCAACCCCGCCTCCGTCGAGGTGGCCACGCTGCTGCGCAAGAACACCCCGGCCCAGGCGGAGATCAACTGCCGCTACGTGGGCTTCGAATGCCCCGACGAGTTCATCGTAGGCTACGGCCTCGACTACGCCGAGCGCTACCGCAACCTTCCCTACATCGGCGTGCTCAAGCCCGAGATCTACCAGTAAAGGCAGCTTCCCATGGCAGACAACGACAAGAAAACCCCGCAGCCCCAGCAGCCGAACGCGCGCACCACGATCATCACCGTCGTCCTGATCTGCATGGTGATGTTCTTCGTGGGGGGCCAGCTCTTCGCCGCGAACGGCACGCAGGCCAAGCAGACCGACACGCTGCTCACCTCCGAGTTCGTGCAGGCCGTCGAGCAGAACCGCGTGACGAAGGTGACGTACGGCGCCGGCGACTACACGGTCACGGGCACCTACTACCCGGCCGCCACCGCGGGCGCGAGCGCGGCTGACGCCTTCAACGGCGCCTTCGACGCGCTCAACGCGAAGATGGCGACGCTCAAGGACGCGCGCACGGGCGATGCCCTCGGCGGGATCGGCACCTCCGACCTCGACCCGGCTACGCTCGGCACCGAGCACAACTACACCTCCACCTACGTGGGCGCCGACTCGCTCGGCAGCCTGCTCGCGGAGCATCCCGACGTGCAGTACGAGGTGACGCTGCCGAGCCCGTGGCTCAGCGTGCTCTCCTCGCTGCTCCCCATCCTGCTCATCGGCGGCATCCTGCTGTTCTTCTTCTCGCAGATGCAGAAGAGCACCAACCAGCAGATGGGCTTCGGCAAGAACAAGGCGAAGAAGACGCTCGAGGAGCGCCCCGACGTGAAGTTCTCTGACGTGGCGGGCGTCGACGAGGCCGTCGAGGAGATGCAGGAGATCAAGGACTTCCTGGCCAATCCGGAGAAGTACCAGGCCATGGGCGCGAAGATCCCGCGCGGCTGCCTGCTCGTGGGCCCTCCGGGCACGGGCAAGACGCTGCTCGCGAAGGCCGTGGCCGGCGAGGCGGGCGTGCCGTTCTTCAGCATCTCGGGCTCTGACTTCGTCGAGATGTTCGTGGGCGTGGGCGCCTCGCGCGTGCGCGACCTGTTCAAGGACGCGAAGGAGGCGGCGCCCTCCATCATCTTCATCGACGAGATCGACGCGGTGGGCCGCCAGCGCGGCACCGGCCTCGGCGGCGGGCACGACGAGCGCGAGCAGACCTTGAACCAGCTGCTCGTCGAGATGGACGGCTTCGAGAAGAACGAGTCCGTGGTGCTCATCGCCGCCACGAACCGCGCCGACGTGCTCGACCCGGCGCTTCTGCGCCCGGGCCGCTTCGACCGCCAGATCGTGGTCGACACGCCCGACGTGAAGGGTCGCCGCCGCATCCTCGAGGTGCACTCGAAGGACAAGCCCATCGGGAGCGACGTCGACCTCGACGCCGTGGCGAAGCTCACCCCGGGCTTCACCGGCGCCGACCTGGCGAACCTCATGAACGAGAGCGCGCTGCTCACCGCGCGCAAGGGCAAGAAGATCATCACCATGCGCGAGGTGAGCGAGTCGATGGAGCGCGTGATCGCCGGCCCCGAGCGCAAGGGCCGCGTGATGAACGAGAAGACCAAGCACACCATCGCCTACCACGAGAGCGGCCACGCCCTGGTGGGTCATCTGCTCGACCACGCCGACCCCGTGCACAAGATCTCGATCATCTCGCGCGGGCGCGCGCTCGGCTACACGCTCTCGATCCCCGACGAGGACAAGATGCTCAACTCGCTCGGCGAGATGAAGGACGACCTGGCCGTGTTCATGGGAGGCCGCGTGGCGGAGGAGATCTTCTGCGAGGACATCACCACGGGTGCTTCGAACGACCTCGAGCGGGCGTCGAAGATGGCGCGCGCCATCGTCACGCAGTACGGCATGAGCCCGCTCGGCACGCAGGTGTTCGGCCAGCCCAACCACGAGGTGTTCCTCGGCCGCGACTACGGCAACACGCAGGACTACTCCGAGGAGACGGCGCGTCGCATCGACGAGGAGGTGGCCGTCATCATGAAGGAGGCGCACGACCGCGCCTACGCCATCCTGTCGGCGCATGCTGACCAGATGCACCTGATGGCGAGCGTGCTCCTGGAGCGCGAGACCGTCGAGGGCGAGGCGTGCCGCGCCCTGCTCGACAACGAGTGGGACGCCTACCTCAAGCGCGAGGGCGACATCCTGGCGGCGAAGGAGCGCGAGGAGGCCGAGGCGCGCGCACGCGACGAGCAGCTGCTGGCCGCGGGCGAGCCGCTGACGGGCGCGGACGGCGCGGACGGCGACGCGGGCGCGGGCGGCGCTGCGGGTGCGAGTGGCGGCACGGCGGCGGGCTCCGCGGCGGGCGCGCAGGCGCCGGTGGCGGACGCGAGCCCGTATGCGAACCCGTACGGCGTGGACAAGCACGGGGACGAGTAGCGCCATGAAGTGGACCTGCGGCACCTTCACGTTCGACACGAGCGTGCCCGTCATCATGGGCATCCTGAACGTCACGCCCGACTCGTTCTCCGACGGCGGCGCGTACGCCGCGCCCGAGGCAGCGGTGGCGCATGCCGAGGAGATGGCCGCCCAGGGAGCCGCCATCATCGACGTGGGCGGCGAGTCCACGCGCCCGGGCGCGGCCCCGGTCACGCCCGCGGAGGAGTGGGCGCGCATCGAGCCGGTGGTGCGTGCGCTCGTGGAGCGCGGGATGTGCGTGTCGGTTGACACGCGGCACGCCGACGTGGCCGCGCGCGCGGTGCGCGCGGGCGCCTCGGTCGTCAACGACGTGTCGGGCTTCCGCGACCCGGCCATGGTCGAGGTGGCGCGCGAGAGCGACGCGGGGCTCGTGGTCATGCACATGAGGGGCGAGCCGGCCACCATGCAGGACGACACCGCGTACGTTGACGTGGTGTCCGAGGTGCGCGACTACCTGCGCGAGCGCTGCGCCGCGCTCGAGGCGGCGGGCGTCGCGTGCGAGCGGATCTGCGTCGATCCCGGCCCGGGCTTCGGCAAGACGCCGAAGCAGACCATCGAGCTCATGCGCAACCTGCACGAGCTGGTCCACCTGGGCTATCCCGTGATGGCGGCCCCCTCGCGCAAGAGCTACGTGGGCTACGCCTACCACATCGACGACCCGCTCGAGCGCGACGCGGCCTCCGCCGCCGAGGCGCTCCTCGCCTGCGAGCTGGGGGCCGGCGTGGTGCGCACGCACAACGTGGAGGAGACGGCGCGCGCGCTGGCCGACCTGCGGCCCTACGTGCTCTTGGGCCTGGGGTCGAACGTGGCTCTGGTGGCGAGCCCCGGCGAGGAGACCGAGGGCAAGATCGCGCAGATCAACCATGCCATCGGGCAGCTGTGCGCGCTGCCCGACTCCCAGATCATCGACGTCGCGAGCTTCTACGGCAGCGAGCCGGCCTACCTCGAGGACCAGGAGGACTTCGTGAACACGGTGGTGCTGATGCGCTGCGGCATCCCGCCGCGCGAGCTTCTGGGCTACCTGCACGCCGTCGAGAGCAGCCTGGGCCGCGTGCGCGAGGTGGAGAACGGGCCGCGCACGCTTGACGTCGACATCCTCGACTACCAGATGTACGACTTCTCCACCGACGAGCTCACGCTGCCGCACCCCCGCGTCACCGAGCGCGACTTCGTGGTGAAGCCGCTGCTCGAGATCTTGCCGGAACACGTGCTGGCAGACGGCACGCCCGTCGGCGCCGTGCCCGAGTCCGAGCGGGTCGGCCGCGCGTGGAAGCTGTGAGTTGGTTCCGCTTGCCCTGACGGGGCAAGCGGAACTGCTCGACGCTGCGGCTTCTTGCGGCACCTGGAGCCCTGATCAGCAAAGCTGCTCAGGGCGCGCCCTCTCGGGCGCATAGATGGTCCCAAACAGTCCACAGGACTGTTTGCTGTTTGGGGCGCGGCGTTGGCGGAGCCAACTTGGCCCCAAGGCGGGGCTATCTGAAACGCCTCAGAAGCCCTCGCTGACGTTACGAACGACCAGGGCGGTTTGTGCAGCTGTTGCAAGAGAGGGAAGCTCTTTTTTGTTTCGCTTAATGACATATGACGAGGTCACTTCGACGAACGACCTGGTGAAGCGCGCGCTTGAGGAGGGGGAGCCCGAGGGGCTCGCCGTGGGCGCGCGGGCGCAGACGGCCGGGTACGGCCGGCAGGGGCGCGCGTGGAAGAGCCCCGAGGGCGGCATGTACGTGTCGCTGCTGCTGCGCCCGCAGGTGCCGCTGGCGCAGCTTCCCACGTTGAGCCTGGTCGCGGGCATGGCCGTGCGCCGCGCGCTCGTCGCGCTCGCCCCCGGCGCCGCCGCGCGCGTGAAGATCAAGTGGCCCAACGACGTGGTGCACGCCCCTGCCCGCGCCGCGGAAGGAGCCCCCTTTCGCCTCGCGAAGCTCTGCGGCATCTCGCTGGAGTCGCACGCGGGCGGCATCTGCGTGGGGATCGGCGTGAACGTGCTCTCGCCGCAGGGCTCAGGCGCGCAGGCGGTCGGCGGCAAGAACGCGCCCGCCTACGTGAGCGAGCTTTTCGCGCCCGCGCCCGACGCGCAGCCTTCCCCCGACGCGCCACGCGCCCCTGAGGCGCCGTCCGTCCCCGGCATTCCCGCCGTGCGCGCGGCCGTGCTCGAGGCGTTCTCGGAGCTCTACCCCGCGTGGACGGCGCACGGCTTCGCCCCGCTTCTGCCTGAGTACGCCGCGCACGCCGCCCTCGACGGGCTGCGCGTCTCCGTCGAGAACATCGACGGCTCGCCGGTGGCCGAGGGCGTGGTGCGCGGCGTGGACGAGCAGGGCCGCCTTCTGGTCGAGCCGCCGCTCGGTGGCGATTTGGTCGCAGTTTCCTCGGGTGAGGCGCATATCTCGTCCGTTAGCTAGCAACCGCCCGCTTCGCGCGCTACAATGTGCCGGAGCAAGACGGGAAGGCATGTGAACAATGGTACGATCAGACGAGCGCATCGAAGGCAGCTTGGACGGCGAGGGCAAGACGGGTGACGGCGTAAGCGGCGGCATCTCCGGCGGCAGCGTCCCAGGCGATGGCACCAGCGGCGGCGCCGCAGGCGAGCGCGGCGAGGAGGCGGCGCCCGTCTCAAAGGGCGACGCGAAGGTCGCGCGCATGGGCACGGCGTCGGTGCCGAAGCTCGTGGTGGAGTTCGCCATCCCGTCGGTGGTGGGCATGCTGGTGAACGGCTCGTACGCCATCATCAACTCGGTGTTCCTCGGCAACGCCGTGGGCGAGATCGGCCTGTCGGCCATCACGGTGGCCAACCCTATGCTCATCGTGTTCATGGCGTTCGCCATGCTCGTGGGCAACGGCGGCAACGCGCTCGCGGCGCTGCGCCTAGGCGAGGGCCGACACGGCGAGGCCGAGCGCGCGCTGGGCAACGTGGTGTTCCTGAGCCTGGTGGTGTGGGTCATCGTGGCGCTGGCTGCCGCGAGCCCCCTGATCATCGACGCAGTGCTCACCGTCTCGAGCGCCACTGACGACGTGCGCCCCTACGCGCGCATCTACATCCAGATCCTGTGCTTCGGCTTCATCTTCCAGATGATCGGCATGGGCGTGAACAACTTCATCCGCACCTCGGGCGCGCCGATCCGCGCTCTGGTCACCATGGTGGCCGGGCTTCTGTCCTCGGTGGCGTTCAACTTCCTGTTCGTGATGATGCTCGGCTGGGGCATCGTGGGCAGCGCGTGCGCGTCGCTCGCCGGCCAGGCGCTCTCGTGCGCCCTGGTGCTGTGGTACTTCATCGGCGTGAAGGACGCGCCCATGCACCTGCGCCTGCGCTACCTGCGCCCGCAGTCGCGCCTCGTGGGCAGCATCTTCGCGCTCGGCTTCCCCAGCTTCGCCATCCAGGCGGGCATGGCCATCATCAACTTCCTGCTGAACTACCAGCTGGTGAAGTACGGCGCCCTCACGGTGATCGGCGCGGAGAACGCGCTGGCGTCCATCGGCGTGGTGCAGCGCATCGGCCAGTTCTCGGTGATGCCGGTGATCGGCGTGGCCGTGGCCATCCAGCCGCTTCTGGGCTACAACTACGGCGCGCGCAAGATCGACCGCGTGCGCAGCGCGTACAAGTGCGGCGTGGTGGGCGCCTCGGCCATCTGCGTTGCGATCTGGGCGTGCATCTACCTGTTCACGGCCGGCGTGGTGAGCGCGTTCGGCATCACGAACCCCGACCTCAACGAGTTCACGGTGTTCGCCATGAAGGTGCAGTTCGTGACGCTGCCGCTCGTGGGCTTCCAGATCGTGTCGTCGAACTACTTCCAGGCCACGGGCCAGCCGGCGAAGTCGATCTTTCTGTCCCTCACGCGCCAGATCGTGTTCCTGGTGCCGCTCATCTGGCTTCTGCCCGACCTGCTGCCGCTCATGGCCCCCACGCTCAACGGCCTTGACGCGCTGTACTTCGCGCAGCCTGTCGCCGATGCGCTCTCCATCTGCGTGACGGCGTGCTTCGTGGCGTTCGAGATGCGCCGGCTGGGAAGGGTGCAGCGCGGCGAGGTCGACCTGAAGGTGAGGTAGCGGCTCCGCGCAGGCGGCGTGCGGGCGCGGGCGTCGGCTCGGCAGCGGCGTGCGGGCGCGCCCGCCCGTCAGCGGCAGCGGCCTCGCGCGCATGGCGGAGGTGTAAGCGCGCGGAAACGCGCCAGGAGCACGCGTGCGCTATAATGTGTCTTTTCTTTTTCAGCACGTTCATCTGAGGGAAGAGAGGATCGATTATGGAACAAGCTAAGGCGCATGCGACGAGCTCGTCGCGGACGCGCTCCATCGCGTTCGTGGGCCTGACGGTGGCCATCATGGCCGTCTCGGCGTGGGTGACCATCCCCATCGGGCCGGTGCCCGTCACGCTGCAGATGTTCGCCGTCACCTTCGCCATCGTGGTGCTCAAGCCGAAGGAGGCCATCGCGGCCATCGTGTGCTACCTGGCGCTCGGCGCCGTGGGCGTGCCGGTGTTCTCGGGGATGCGCGGCGGCATCGGCGTGCTCGCCGGGCCGACGGGCGGCTTTCTGTGGGGCTACCTGTTCGGCGTGACTGCCGCGGTGCTGTTCCTGCACGTGGTGCGCACGCGCACGGACTGGGACGTGAGCCTCAGGGCCGCCGAGATGGATCCCGCTGCCGAGGCGAAGCTCTCCTTCGCGCAGAAGTTCGCGCGCTTCATGCGCATCTCGGGCGTCGAGGTGGTGGCGGGCGTGCTGTTCACCTGCATCGCGTATCTGTGCGGCTGCGCCCAGTTCATGCCCGTCATGGGAGTGGGGCCCGAAGCCGCCTTCCTCGCCTGCGTCGCCCCCTTCGCGGGAATCGACTTCTTGAAGATCCTCGCCGCCGTGGCCTGCGCCCGCGTGGTGCGCTCCGCCGTGAGGTAGGGGCTTTCGGGCGCAGGTCGGCTTGCGGCTGGCCTGCGCCCGTCGTGCCTCGGGGTCCTGCGCTCGCAGCTCCTGCGCTATGCGCGGAACCGGTAGCCGTAGCCGCGGACCGTCTCCACCATCGTGGGGTCGTAGCCGGCGGCGGAGATCTTGTCGCGCAGGCGCTTGATGTGGGTGTCCACCGTCTTCGTCTCGGTGAGGTACTCCCAGCCCCAGGCGTCGCGCAGGAGGTCCTCGCGGGACACTACCTTCCCGGCGCTCTTCATCAAGCACGCCATCAGCTCGAACTCGCGCGGCGTGAGGTCGATCTCGCCTGCGTCGCCACGAGCGACGTGCGCGTCCTCGTCGATGGTGATGCCGCTGGCCGTGATGGCGCTGGCGCTGCCCTGCATCTCGCCGGAGCCGCGGCGCAGGAGCGCGCGGATGCGGGCGATCAGCTCGCGCACGCCGAAGGGCTTGGCCAGGTAGTCGTCGCCGCCGATCTCGAGCCCCACCACCTTGTCGAGCTCGGTGTCGCGCGCCGACAGGAACAGCACGGGCGCCGCGGTCCTCGAGCGCAGGCGGCGGCACAGCTCGTAGCCGTCGATGCCGGGCAGCATGATGTCGAGGACGAACAGGTCGTAGGCGTTCTTCGCCGCAAGCGCGAGCGCGTCCTCGCCGCTGTTGACGATGTCGGCGGCGTAGCCTTCCTTGCTCAGGGCGTACCCGACGAACTCGGTGATGGAAGGCTCGTCGTCAACGACAAGTATGCGGCTCTGCTTATCGGTCATGGCTCTGCCTTTCTCTCGTGAACCGGCCGAGTGGCTTTCGGGGACCGTTCGTTGGGCGATTGCTATAATGTCTGCGATCACTATAGCGAAAGCAACGGGCAACTTCGGAAAGCTAAGGGCGTTTGTCATAATTATGTTACTTACGATTGACGTGGGGAACACGCATACCGTGGTGGGCGTCTACCGCGGCTTTGACAAGGTGGAGCCGCATGCGGTGTGGCGGGTTGCCACCAGCAAGCGCGACGCGGCCGACGACGTGCGCGCCAAGCTCCTGCCGCTCATGGCGGCCGCGGGCGTCACGGCGCATGACGTCGACGCGGCGGCGATGGCCTCGGTGGTGCCGGCGCTCACGCGCGCCTGGTCGGACGCGGTGCGCGAGCTGGCGGGCGTCGAGGCGCGCCTGTGCACGGCCGAGGCCGCCAGCGCGGCGGGCCTGTTCAAGAGCGCGTACCCCAACCCGCGCGAGATCGGCGCCGACCGCGTGGCCGACGCCGTGGCGGCGCGCGCCCTCTTCGGCGCGCCGGTGGTGGTGGTCGACTTCGGCACCGCCACCAACATCGAGGTCGTCGACGAGGACGGGAGCTTTTTGGGCGGCATCATCGCCCCGGGCGTGGAGACGAGCGCAAGCGCCTTGTTCTCGCACGCCACGCGCCTGTCGACCATCGACCTCGCAGCGCCTCCGGCCGCCGTCGGCAAAAGCACCGAGGAGGCCGTGCAGGCGGGCATCGTGCTCGGCGAGGCCGACCGCGTGGACGGCCTGGTGCGCCGCATCTTCGCCGAGCTGGGCCGCACGTGCCCGGTGGTGGCCACCGGAGGGCTCTCGGCGCTCGTGGCCGCGCACTCGAGCGAGATCACCGAGGTGCTGCCCGAGCTCACGCTGGAGGGACTGAGGCTGCTCGCCACCAGTCTGGCTTCTCGCGCCCTTGGCGCGCTCAACGTGGAAACCGCCTGCCAAGCCCGCTAAAATGAGCTCATTCTGGCAAACGAGGCGCGGTGCGTCGCGCGGCGAGGCGCGACGGCGTGCGTCATGAGGAGAAAGCGGGCCCGACGTGTTGACCGACATTGAAATTGCCCAAGCAGCGCACCCGGAGCGCATCGGCGAGATTGCCAAAAAGGCCGGCATCAGCGAGAAGTACCTTGAGTGCTACGGAAACTACAAGGCCAAGGTTGACTACAACCTGCTGCGCGAGGAGGAGCATGCGCCCGGCAAGCTCATCCTGGTGACGGCCATCAACCCCACGCCGGCGGGCGAGGGCAAGACCACCACCACGGTGGGCCTGGCCGACGCGCTGGCGCGCCGCGGCAAGAACGTCATGGTGGCGCTGCGCGAGCCGTCGCTCGGCCCCGTGTTCGGCATCAAGGGCGGCGCCGCGGGCGGCGGGTACGCCCAGGTGGTCCCCATGGAGGACATCAACCTGCACTTCACGGGCGACTTCCACGCCATCGGCGCGGCGAACAACCTGCTGGCCGCGCTTCTGGACGCGCACATCCACAACGGCAACGAGCTGGGCATCGACGTGCGCAAGATCACGTGGAAGCGCGTGGTGGACATGAACGACCGCCAGCTGCGCAACATCGTGGACGGCCTCGGCGGCAAGGCCCACGGCGTGCCGCGCGAGGACGGCTTCGACATCACGGTGGCCTCCGAGGTCATGGCCATCTTCTGCCTCGCCACCTCCATCACCGACCTCAAGGAGCGCCTCGGCCGCATCGTGGTGGGCTACACCTATGATGACCAGCCCGTCACCGCGCACGACCTGCATGCGGAAGGCGCCATGACCGCGCTTCTGAAGGACGCCCTCAAGCCGAACCTCGTGCAGACCCTCGAGGGCACGCCGGCGTTCGTTCACGGCGGCCCCTTCGCCAACATCGCGCACGGCTGCAACTCCATCATGGCCACGCGCATGGCCATGGCGCTCGGCGACTACTGCGTGACCGAGGCCGGATTCGGCGCCGACCTGGGCGCGGAGAAGTTCCTCGACATCAAGTGCCGCCTGGCGGGCCTCAAGCCCGACGCCGTGGTGGTGGTCGCCACGGTGCGCGCGCTCAAGAACCACGGCGGCGTGCCGAAGGCCGACCTCAACGAGGAGAACCTCGAGGCGCTCGAGGCGGGCCTGCCGAACCTGCTGCAGCACGTGGAGAACATCACGAAGGTGTACAACCTGCCCTGCGTGGTGGCGATCAACGCGTTCCCCACGGACACGAAGGCCGAGCTCGACCTGGTGGAGGCCAAGTGCCGCGAGCTGGGCGTGAACGTGGCGCTGTCCGAGGTGTGGGCGCGCGGCGGCGAGGGCGGCCTCGCGCTCGCCGACGAGGTGGTGCGCCTGTGCGCCGAGGGCGACGCCGAGGGGCGCAGCGCCGACACCTTCGAGTTCGCCTACGGCGACGAGCTCACGCTGGCGGAGAAGATCGAGGCCATCGCGCAGCGCGTGTACCATGCCGACGGCGTGGTGTTCGAGCCGAGCGCGAAGAAGGAGCTCGCGCAGCTCGAGAAGCTCGGCTTCGGCGGCATGCCCGTGTGCATGGCCAAGACGCAGTACTCGTTCTCCGACGACCAGGCCAAGCTCGGCGCGCCGCGTGACTTCCAGATCACGGTGCGCCAGGTGAAGGTGAGCGCGGGCGCCGGCTTCGTGGTGGCGCTCACGGGCTCCATCATGACCATGCCGGGCCTCGGCAAGACGCCCGCCGCGTTCAAGATCGACGTGGACGAGACCGGCAAGATCTCCGGGTTGTTCTAATCTTTTTCGGGGTGGTATGGCGCACGGTTTCGCTTTGACGTGAAAAAGCCCCGCTAAGTTTGGACACTGACGGGGCTTCACTCAAACGACGCTGCCCGGACTGGCGGGGCGCCTCTAACTCGCATAGTAGCACGGTCGCCTGGCGCTGTCCAGATTGGCTGTGCAGAAGGAGCGGAACTCCATGTTGGATGCTGCTTTCATCGACGAGCTGGCGAGCTCCGCTCCCGTTCCCGGCGGGGGCGGGGCTTGCGCCTGCTGCGGGGCGCTCGCCTCGGCGCTCGCCTCCATGGTGGGCAACCTCACGGTGGGGAAGGCTCGCTACGCCGACGTCGAGGGCGAGGTGCTCTCGTCGCTGGGATGCTTGGCCACGTTGCGGGAGCGCCTGGTCGCGCTCGTCGACGAGGACGCGCGCGCCTTCGAGCCGCTGGCGGCGGCCTATCGCATGCCGCGCGAGACGCCCGACGAGCGCGCGGCCAAGGAGGACGCGCTGCAGGAGGCGCTCGTCGGCGCGACCGAGGTGCCGCTCGAGATCATGCGCGCGTGCGTCGAGGTGCTGCGCGAGTGCGACTTCATGGCGCGCTGCGGCAGCCGCATGGCGGTGTCGGACGCGGGCGTCTCCGCGCTCTTCGCGAAGGCGGCGCTCCAGGGTGCGAGCTTGAACGTGCTCATCAACGCGGGGTCGATGGCCGACGTCGCGCGTGCGGAAGCATACCGCGCGCAGGCTGAGCGGCTCGTCGACGAAGGCACGCGCCTCGCCGACGCGGTGTACGCCTTCGTGCTCGACGAGCTCGGCGGCGCCGCGACCTGAGCGTCGCTCAGTTCGCCTGCGTCCTTGCCTCATCGAGTCGCTTCATGTCGCGGTTCCACATCTTGGAGAAGGGGATGACGTCGGCGAGTGCGATGGCGGACAGTGCGAGCAGTGCTGCAAATACGCCCAGGCGGTTCTCGGCGCCGCCGACGGCCGCCTGCACGGCGATGTTGAGGAGCGAGCCGAACAAGATGGCGAGGTTCGCGATGGAAAGGTTGAGCGGGTAGTTCTTCGAGCCAAAGCGTTGGCGGGAGAACGCCGAGGTGGCGACAGGGACGGTGCCGTAGCAGAAGCCGCAGCACACCGCTCCGATCACGTAGAAGACGCCCATGCCAGTGGCGAACGCGACGAAGATGCCGCCTGCGGCGATGACGGCCACGCCGGCGTTGACGGCCATGGTGACCTTGACGTTGGTCTTGTCGTACACGACGCCCATGACGATGCGTGCCAGGCCGTTCGCCGTGGAGACGACCCCTACGAGCATGGTGGCGAACGCCGTGTCGAGGCCGACCAGCTGAGCGTCAGACGCGCAGCTTCCGATGGTGGCAAGGCCGATGGCGATGACGATGATGGCCCAGATCCAGTACACATAGAACGAAGGAGTGGAGAGGGGCTTGTCGTTGTCAGCGGGGTCGTCGCCAGTGGTGACGGCTTCCTTGCCCGTCATGATCTCTATGATGTTCTCCGGCGGACGTTTGAGTATGAATGCGCAGGCTAACGCAACCGCGAACGTCGCTATGCCGAGCGCTATGAGCACGGGGGTGAGCCCCGCTGATGCGACGAAGCTCAGGGACAGGTTGCCGACGAGCAGCGCGGAGACGCCGAACCCCATCATGAGCACGCCGGATGAGAAGCCCACCTTGTCGGGAAACCACACGTTGGTGGTGGCGATGATGGAGTTGTACCCGATGCCCACGCCCATGCCGCCGCATACGCCGTAGAGCAGGTAGACCGCCATGATGCTGCCGTAGCCGAAGAGCCCCGTTCCGGCGAACCCCACGAGAAACATGATCCCCGCGCATATGATGGAGCCCCTGACCCCGACGACCTTCTCGATTTGCGAGCCGATGACGGCGCCCACGCAAAACGCCATCATCATGATGTTGAACGTGAGGCTCACGTCGTTCTTCTCGAGTTCGAACGTGGCGCACATGGGCGCGGAGAATAGGGAGAACGCGTATATGAGGCCGAGGAAGAGAAGCGAGACGGTGGACACGGCCAGATAAGCGACCCTCTTCCGTCTTATCTGTGCTACTTTCAGATCAGCGTTTTCAGCCATGGCGAACCCCCTCAACGGCATCTTTCTTTGGCATTACCAGGCTATCGGCAAACGTTTTCGAGCGCTTTCAACGATTGGTTGCGCGCACCCCTACCGTTAGTTCGTTGTGTAGGGGAGAGGCGGTTCGTAACATGGGGCTACCGTAAACGGCGCAGCGAACGGAGGCGCTGCTTCGGCTTGCTGTGTAACGGCTTCATGAAGGAGGAGATCGTATGTGTTTCAGACCACCTGATACGACGTCGGGCCCGCTTATCTGTCCCGAGTGCGGCAAGAAGATCGTGTCGCCCAATTTCCGCCCCGTCGTCTGCCCGTTCTGCAAGGCGCCGCTTCCCGAGGCAGGCGCTCCGGCCTCGCCCGGAGCCCCAGCTCCTGCCATGCCTGGTGCCCCGAAGGGCCCACAGCCGCCTTCGGCTCCCAAAGCATAGGGGGAGGCAACATACCAGGGTGGCGGCCGCAAGGCGGACGCTCTATGCATGGGCCGCTTGGCGTTTCAACGCCAAGCGGCATTGTCGTGCGTTCGGTGACGTGGGGGCAGGCAGACTTGAGGGGTTGAAGACAGCATCGAAGGGTGATTCAAGGCACGGATCCATCTTGGACCAGGGGGGAATCATGCATGTTGAGTATCTGTACTACTTCAAGGATTTTTCCGAGACACTTTCCATTTCCAAGACCGCGACAAACTTCTATATGACGCCCCAAGGCGTCAGCCGGGCGATTCACCAGCTCGAGAAGGACTTCGGCGTGACGCTCACCTCGTATCGGAACAACGTCATATCGCTCACGCCGGCGGGACGCGAGTTGAGCCGGCAGGTTGACGGCGTCATTGACGCGCTGGAGCGCGTCAAGGGGACGCTCGCCGGATACCGTCTCGCGGAGATCGGGGGAGGTGCGCGCCATGAAACGGTCAGGGTTACGGTGACGCCGTGCGTGTCGCAGTACGTCGCCACGTTCCTCGACATCCAGAAGCCGGGGCAGTTCCCGTTCAACGTCAAGTTCAAGGAGTCGAACGTCTACCGTGTGGTTCCCCATATCGTCGCTCGCGGCGGCGAGGATTCCTTCGGGTTCATCTCGATACCCGCCATCGAGAAGTACTGGGGGTTCGTGCAAAAGCTGATGGAGGAGAGCGACATGGAGTACGAGGCGCTGTTCACGTCGCCGCTCGTCGCCCTCGTGTCAGCCTACTCCCCTCTGGCCGGCAAGTCTGAGATCGTGCCAGGCGACGTCGACGGCTGCTCGGTGGCGCGTTACCAGGACACGGTGCTCGGCGACGCGCTCGATGACTACATACGGGAGGAGTGCGTCAAGACGGTGACGAACGCCACGCCCGTCATCTACGCGCGCATCATGGAGAACCAGTTCATAAGCTTCGCCCCCAAGCTCATCGAGGGTGTGGGCGTCTTGCCTGACCGCATCAGAACCGTTCCCACGCGGGGGTTCTTCAGCACGGAGTTCGGCGTGTTGGTGCCGCGTGTTGACGGGGAGTCGCCGCGCGTCCAAGAGGTCATCTCGTTCATGAAGAAGCGCGTGCGCGAAGGCGCCGAGCGTGGTCGCTTCGCGGGCACGTTTGAACTTGCGCAAGGGCGGTAAGGCCGCGCCTCGCGCTGGGCTCTTCGCGTGCTCCAGCACGTGTAAGAGCTTGCAAAGCACCAGCTCAAGCTGTCATCACTACGGTCTGTTGAAGCGCTTAAACATCCTGCTGATCGACCTGCCCGCCTTGCCCATCGTAAGGTTTTCCCAGAGCGTTTGAAGGGGGCTAGAGCGAGAGGGGGAACACGCCTGGATGCAGGCAGCCCACCATTTGTTCAGGCATGCCTTTCAGGGGGAAAGGCTCACATTCTTAAGGGGGTTGAAATGCCAAACGCTTCTGGTGCAGCTCAGGCTAAGCCTGAGTACACAATCGCAGATCGAATGAACCGCATCCCGACGTCTCCGCATACGGTCGTCATCATCTTCTTCGTGCTCATGGGGTGGTTTGCCGAAACCATCGACCTGGGCGGAACGAGCTTCTTGATGCCGACCATTCGCGAATACTTCGAAATGGATGCCACGACGGGCGGCTACTACTCGTCAATCTGCTTCTTGGGCATGTTCATCGGTGCCATCGGCGCCGGCCGCATCGCTGACCGCATCGGCCGCAAGAAGACCATCGTCGGCGCCATGCTCCTCTGGGGTATTGCCGGGTTCGCCCTGGTGTTCTCGCCCAACATCTACTACCTGTTCACCATGCGCTTCATTCTGGGCGTTGGCTTGGGCGGGCAGTTCCCCGTGGCCCTCAGCTATCTCTCCGAGATCGTCTCGGGTGCCGAGCGTCCGAAGTACATGACGCTCTACCAGCTCATGACGCCCATCGGTTTCGCGGTGGCCGGCGTGCTCACCGTGCTCATCCTGCCGCACTTCGACTGGCGCGGCGTGTACCTGGCTGAGGCGCTCCCGGCGCTGTTCATCATCGGCATCATCAAGACGTGCCCCGAGTCGCCCCTGTGGCTTGAGGCGAAGGGGCGATACGACGAGGCTGATGCCATCTGCACGAAGTTCGAGCAGGAGGCCATCGCCCGCCACAAGGAGCTGCCCGAGCCGGTTCGCATCGAGCGCACCGATAAGAAGGCGTCGTTCAAGGACCTGTTCAGCCCGAAGTACCTGAGGGTCACCGTTCTGTGCTTCTTCGTGTGGTTCATCAGCATGTTCAGCGACTACGGCCTGACTACGTGGCTCACCACCATCCTCATGGAGAAGGGCTTCGACGTCGTCCAGTCCACTGGGTTCGTGACCATCGGCATCCTGGGCGGCATCCCGGCATGGTTCTTCGCAACATGGTCTGCCAAGAAGCTCGGGCGCAAGAAGACGTTCCTCATCGCCGGTTTGTGCACGTCGATCTTCGGCATCGCCTACGGTGCGTCCACCACGTTGGTCATGCTGATCATCACGGGCATCCTGTATCAGTTCGGCAAGTACCTCAACGCCATGATGATGGCTCTGTACACGCCAGAGTTGTACGAGACCAACATTCGCACTACGGGCAACGGCCTGGCGACGTCCTGGGGCCGCATGGGCTCCATCTTGGGACCCATCATCCTGGCGGGCGTCATGACCAGCTTCGGCGTGTACACCACCATGTACATCGCAGCCGCCATGGTCATCATCCCCGGCCTGCTGGTGTTCCTGTTCGGCCCTGAGACCAAGGACAAGACGTTCTAGCGAGGCGTCTTGGAGGCAAAGGCGCTGGCGGCACGCTAGCGCATGTGCGCGGCGCTCCCCGAGGGGCTCGTTGGGGAGCGCGTTCGCAGCAGGGGGAACTACCTGCGTGCGCAGGAGGCACGCAGGGTCCAATAGAGAGAAGAGAGGACAGCAATGGAGAAGAAAGTACGTACCGTGTGCTTCGATTGCCATTCGAAGTGCGGCGTCATTCTCACCGTGAATGACAACAACGAGATCACGCGCGTTGAGGGCGATCCGGACTGCCCGGTCAACGACGGCATCCTGTGCGTGAAGGCGTTCTCGGCTCCCGAGATCCACGCCCATCCCGATCGCCTGAAGTACCCCATGAAGCGCAAGACCTGGTCGGTCGACGAGCCTCACACCGAGAACCGCGGCAAGGACGAGTGGGAGCGCATCACGTGGGACGAGGCCATCGACCTCATCGAGGCGAAGGTGCGCAAGGTCATCGACGAGTACGGCCCGCAGTCCGTCATCATCTCCCAGGGCACCGGCCGTGGCTCCAACCACTTCCTCGACCGCCTGAACAACTCCTGGAACGGCGGCGGCAAGGTGTGGCCGACCCATGTCTGCCTGCTCCCCAACTTGGCTCAGACGCATGTGACCTGGGGTCGCATGTTCCATCCCCACGAGGCGTGCGACTATCGCAACGCCGGCTCCATCGTCATGTGGGGCACCAACCCCATCCGCTCGCGCCAGTACTCCGGCCTGCGCATCATGGACGCCAAGCGCAACGGCGCCCACGTCGTGGTGGTGGACCCGGTGTTCCGCGACATCGGCGCGAAGGCCGACCTGTGGGTCCCGGTTCGCCCCGGCACCGACGGCGCGCTGGCCATGGGCCTCGCCAACCTCATGTTCACGAGCGGCAAGTTCGAGCGTGCTCACGAGATGCTCATCAAGTGGACCAACGCCCCGTTCCTCATCAACGCCGACGCTCGCATGATGCTGCGTGAGGCCGAGCTTTCCGAGGACGGCTCTGACGAGCGCTACGTGGTGTGGGATGAGAACGCGAACGACATCGCCATCTGGCATCCCGAGACCGAGAGCTTCAACCGCGAGGACGTGCGCCCTGCGCTCATGGGCGCCTTCGAGGTGACGCTCAAGGACGGCTCGAAGATGACCTGCAAGACCGGCCTCGAGACCTACAAGGACGAGATCGCCGTGTGGACGCCCGAGAAGGTGTCCTCCGTCACCTGGACCCCGGTCGAGAAGATCCTGCAGATGTTCGACATCATCACCAACCCTGCCGACGACAAGCCGTCGCTTCTGACCGCCTACCTGGGCGCCTGCATGATGACCTCCAACGCGCTGCAGTCCGGCCGCGCCATCACCATCCTCCAGCTGCTGCTCAACCCGCCGCTGGACGACAAAGGCGGCATCTACTTCAACACCTTCTGGGAGTTCATGCTCGACCCGAAGATCACCGCGTACGACCGCGTTCCCCCGAAGCTGCGCCTGGGCTACGACAAGCATCCCATGTACACGCAGGTCTACGGCAACGCCAACATCCCCAACGACGTATGGGAGTCCATGATCACGGGCGAGCCGTGGCCGGCCAAGGTCATGATCTCGGTCGCGAACGACCCGCTGGGCTGCTTCGAGGACTCGCAGAAGATCCACAAGGCGCTCACGGGCGACGTTCTGGAGCTGAACGTCGACATGGACTACTTCATGACCCCGGGCAACGAGATCGCCGACATCGTCCTGCCGGCTGCCCACTGGTCTGAGCGCGTCGGCGTGTTCGACGAGGAACTCTACCCCGAGCCCTGCCCGTTCATCATCCCGCAGAAGGCCGTGCTTCCTCCTGGTGAGGCGCGCGACGACTGGGACTTCCAGCGCGAGCTGGGCAAGCGCTTCGCTCCCGACCTGTGGCCATGGGAGAGCTCCGAGGAGATGCAGCTGTGGCGCCTGAACGAGTTCCACCTGATCCCCAACGGCAAGGAACCCATCACCGACTACGAGAAGGCCGCCGAGATCGGCTACTTCATCGAGTACGGCGGTGAGAACCGCACTACCAGGCAGCATGAGAAGGGCCTGGTCAAGTTCCAGACGCCGACGGGCCGCATCGAGGTGTACTCCGAGCAGATGCCCTCGTACGGCTACAACTCCCCGCTGCCGAGCTACAGCGAGCCGTTTGAGAGCCCGTATCAGACGCCAGAGGTGTACAAGGAGTTTGACCTGTGCCTGACCACCGGCGCGCGTGACTACGCGTTCTACCACTCTGCATGGACCAACATCGCGCACCAGCGCATCTTGGAGCCCTGGCCTTACGTCGAGCTCAATGACGAGGATGCGCGCGAGCGCCAGATCTCCGAGGGCGAGTGGCTGTGGGTCGAGACCCGCCGCGGCAAGATCCGCGCGAAGGCCCGCATCTCCAAGGGCGTCATCAAGGGCGCAGCCTCCATGTGCCGCCCGAACTACAAGCATGCCTGTGATGAGCTCAACCTTCCTGGCTTCAGCTGGGATCAGGCCAACCCCAACGTTCTGTGCACTGCGGAAGGATCTGACCCGGGCTTCGGCGCCGCGCCCATGCGCAGCATGCTGTGCAAGGTTTCCAAGGTGAACGAGTTTTAATTTGATTCGCTGAATCTGACGCGAGTGAGTAACGAAGGGATTGATCATGGCAAAGAAAATTGGAGTGCTCGTAGAGCTTGACTACTGCGTGGGATGCTCGGCGTGCCAGCTGGCGTGCCAGAACTACTACGACCTGCCTGTGACCGACACGTACATGCGCGTGTTCCTCGGGAAGCCTGATGTGGTTGACGGCCGTCACGAGATGTTCATGTCGCCGTATCCGTACCGCCTCGACAAGTGCGCGTACTGCCTGGAGAAGGAGGAAGGCAACGCTCCCTGCGCCGCCATCTGCATCTCCCATGCGCTGCATGTTGGCGAGCTTGACGAGATCAACAAGCTGGCAGATGAGACTGAGGGTCACTTGGCGGTATATCGCTAGGTTTGGCGTCTGAGGCTTTGAGTTGAGCTTGGCGGGCCGGGGCGTGAAGCCCCGGTCCGCCTTTCGCTAGGAGGGAAGTGCCATGACGTTTTCCTGCACCGACTGCTCCCGTTGCGGGAAGTGCTACGACAAGCGCTCGACGTGCGCCGTGTGCGGCGGCGACATTAACCTGCTCGATGACGCTTGTCCGAACTGCGGCGAGCCCATCACCGATGCGATGCGCTCCCGTGCCAAGCAGGCCTACCTTGCGAAGAAGAAGGTTGAGCATGAGCAGATCATCGCGCTTGCGGCGGCGGCAAAAAAGCGTCGTGAGGCGAATCAGACGCCGCGGCCTGTCTACCCTTGGGAGCAGGGATAAGTTCCATGGGCGTCTCAAGCAAGGAGGGCTCCGGCGCAACGCCGCTTCGCATGGGTATCGACATCGGGTCGAAGACCATCAAGATCGTCGTACAAGACGATGATGGAGAACTGTTGTACTCAAGCTACGATCGACACCTCTCCAACGTGAGGGAGACACTCTCCTACGTGGTGCGCAACGCCATGCGACGCTACCCGAGCGAGCTGTTCGCGGTGGGCGTTACCGGCTCGGCGGGCATGCAGCTGGCGGGCGCACTGGGCCTTCCGTTCACGCAGGAGGTCGTCGCCTGCCGCCGGGCGCTTGAGCGCCTCATCCCTGAAGCCGACGTTGCCATTGAGATCGGCGGGGAGGACTCCAAGATCCTCTTTCTGTCCGACGGCGAGGAGCTGCGCATGAACAGCACGTGCGCAGGAGGCACAGGCGGCTTCATCGACACCATAGCGGGCATGCTGGACGTCAACGCCGAGAAGCTCAACCACCTGGCGCACGGATGCGCCACCATCCACCCCATCGCCTCGCGGTGCGCGGTGTTTGCGCAGATGGACGTGAGGCCCTTGTTGAACGAGGGCGTCTCGCGCGAGGACATCGCCGGCTCGGTCTTCGACGCGGTGTCTGTCCAGTGCATAGCCGGGCTGGCATGCGGGCGGCCCATCACGGGCAAGGTCGCCCTGCTCGGCGGGCCGCTTCATTTCCTATCGTACTTGCGCGGGCGGTTCAAGGAGCGCCTGGGGCTTTCCGACGAGGACATGCTGGTGCCCGCCGAAGGACACCTGTTCGTCGCCCAAGGAGCTGCTTTCGAGGCTCGCGGCGAATCGTCCTGCACGCTGGCGCAGCTGCTGGATCAGCTGGAGGGCGTTTCCTGGGATGACGGCGCCACCCTCTCGCGCCTCGAGCCCCTGTTCGCCTCGCGTGACGAGCATCGCCGTTTCGCAGACGAGCATGCGCGCTGCCGCGCACCTCGCGCTGGCCTGGCAAGCTATGAGGGGCGCGCTTTTCTGGGCGTGGACTCGGGGTCGGAGGCGATCAAGTACGCGCTGGTCTCCGAGGACGGTCGCATCTTGCGCACCGGGTACGAGCGTTCGGCGGGAAATCTCATGGAAGTGGCGCGTGACATGCTGTCCGACCTGTGGAAGCGCCTTCCGCGCCTGCATGACGGCAACCCGGCTATCACTATCGCGCACGCTTGCGTCACGGGATATGGCGAGGGATACCTCAAGCAGGCGTTCTCGTTCGACTCGGGCGAGGTGGAGACGGTCTCCCATGTGCGCGCGGCACTCGAGCTTGTTCCTGACGTGGACTTCATCTTGGACATCGGCGGTCAGGACATCAAGTGCGTCTACCTGCGCGACGGGGCGGTTGACGACGTGGTCTTGAACGAGGCGTGCTCGAGCGGATGCGGGGCGCTGCTCTCGGGGATGGCGTGGTCGATGAACGTGCGGCTCGATCGCTTCGTCAACGCGGCGCTTACGGCTGAGAACCCCGTTGACCTGGGGACGCGTTGCACGGTGTTCATGACCTCGCGCGTGCGGCATGCGCAGAAGGAAGGCGCGAGCACGGGGGACATATCGGCAGGGCTCGCGTACTCCGTGGTGAGAAACGCGCTCGAGAAGGTCATGCGCGTACGCGACGCGTCCGCCTTGGGCGAGAGCATCGTGGTGCAGGGCGGGACGTTCTCCAACGACGCAGTGCTGCGGGCCTTCGAGCGCGTATGCGGTCGCACGGTGCACCGACCGGACATCGCCGCCTACATGGGGGCATACGGCGCTGCGCTCATCGCGCGGGAGCGCGGGCGCGGCCAGTCGACGTCGGCGCTGCTTTCGCGCGAGCGCATGAGGGGGCTTTCCTGCGCTGGAAAGACGGTGACGTGCCGTCGCTGCCCAAACGCCTGCACGCTCATGGTCACGACGTTCTCTGATGCGGGGGAGAGGCGAACCTTCACGGTGGGAAACCGCTGCGAGCGCGGTGCGGGCGAGCAAGCGCATCCTGGGGGGATGCGTGCGGGGGCGTCGAGCACGAGGACGCTACCTGATCTGTTCGACTGGCGCTATCACGCCCTGTTCGATCGTCCCTCGCTTGAGCTGAGCGACGCGCGACGCGGGGAGATCGGCGTGGTGCGCGCCCTCGACATGTACGAGACGTATCCGTTCTGGCATGCGCTCCTGTCGGCGCTTGGGTTCCGCGTCGTGCTGTCTTGCGGCGAGCTGCGAGGCCGGGCTTTGGAGACTATACCGTCTGAGTCGGTGTGCTATCCGGCGAAGCTCGCCCACGGTCAGCTGCTCGACCTGATCGACCGCGGGGTGGACACCGTCTTTCTGCCCCTTGTGGACGGCGTGAGCATGCCGAGGTCTGCCTGCCCGGTGGCGGCGGGCTACGGCCTCGTGCTCGCGGAGAACGTGAGCACGGCGGATCGGCAGAAGGTCCGCTTCGTCATGCCGCAGGTCGCGTGTCTGCTGGGGGACGCGCGGGATGATTTCCCGGATGCGGCCGCAGCGCTCGCAGAAGTCGTTCGCGCGTCGCTTGCGTCGGCGTGGCCTGACGTCACGCGTGCTGAGGTCGACGTGGCGGTACGGGCAGGACGTGCCGCGCAGAGCGCTTTCAGGCGCGCCCTGCGGGCGGAGGGCGCGCGCGCCTTGGAGCAGATCGCCGCGTCAGGCGCGCGCGGCATTGTGCTGGCGGGCCGTCCCTATCACGTTGACCCGGCGGTTCACCATGGCATTCCGGGGCTCTTGCGATCGTGCGGGTACGCGGTGCTGACTGACGACTGCCTCGGTGCTCGGCAGGCGCCTGGCGCGGGGGAGCGCTTGTGGGAGTATCCTGACCGGCTGCTGGCGGCGGCGCAGCTCGTCGCGCGTCACGACGAGCTCGAGCTGGTTGAGCTGTGCTCGTTCGGCTGCGGCTTGGATGCCGCGGCGTCTGACAAGGTGAGGGACGTCCTGCGGGCGTCCGGGAAGATGATGACGATGCTCAAGATCGACGAGATGTGCGATCTTGCGGCGGTGCGCATTCGCATAAGGTCGCTGGCGGCGGCACAGGCGGGCATCATCGGCCTCAGGACGCGTGAGCTGCGGGGCGGCATGGCAGACGAGAGAGCAAGGGGTCTTCGATGAGAGAGCGTCTGATCATTCCCCTTCCGTCCGATTGGCACGGGGGGTTCCTCTCTGCGGCGGCGCAAGGCGCCGGCTTGGGTGCGCATTTTCCGACGGAGGCGGACGCTGACGCGATTCGCCAGGGACTGTCGCTGGTGAACAATGACGCGTGCTTCACGGCCGTCGTGGCCGTGGCACAGGCTCATCGCGCCGTGCAGGCGCAAGCGGGCGCGGGCATCCCCGGCGAGTCGGCTGACGTGTGCGTGCCGATGCTGTGCCCGGGATGCCGCTGCAAGGACATCCCCTTCTTCGTGGAGCGCGGCTTGCGCGAAGCGGGGTTGCCAGGGATCACGCTGCATGACTTCAACGAGCTCCTCCGCGGCGCCTCCTCTGCTGAGCAGCGCTGCCTTGCACATGCCCTCATGGCGGGTGACCTGCTGCTTCAGCTTCGGCTGCGCATGCGCCCCCACTTGGAGGGGCCGCAGGTGCCCTATTTCGACGCGCTTTCCGAGAGCTGGCGCGGCAGGGTTTTGGAGATGCTGCGTTCGGGAGAGCCGTTCGACGCGAGGAGCTTCATGCGCAATCTCGACGACGAGGCGGCGCGGCTTCTGCCGACGGCCCGCCTCTCCAAGCCGCGCGTCGGCGTTGCGGGGACGGCGGCGGCGCTGTTCTGCCCGTCCGTCAACGGGGGCTTGCTCCAGGTGCTCGAGGAGGAGGGCTGCGAAGTGGTGGCTCCGTACCTGTCAGGCCTGGTAAGCTATGCTCTTCATGCCCAAGGCGCAGAGGGGACGTTCCTCGAGGAGGTGGATGGCCTGTGTGCGTGCGCGAGCGAGGGGCTGCGCGTCATTCCGCACGCCGTAACCTACGAGCGGGCGAGAAGCGCGGGGCTGCGCTTCGTCCCCGAGCTGCTCACTCATGGTCTGGGCTGGTCTTTTGCGGGTTGGATGAGCATTCTCATCGACGAGGGCGTCACTGACATCGTCTACGCGAGCGTGTTCGGCTGCCTTTCGGGGCACGTGGTCGGGCGCGGGGTCCTGCGCCGCCTTCGTCGTTACGGCTCGGGCGCGAACATAGCCACCGTGGAGTTCGACCCAGGCACGAGCAGCGTGAACCAGGTGAATCGCATCAAGCTCATGGCTGCAGTTGCCAGGCAGGGACGCGAGCGGGGCTGAGGCTTCGCCGTGCGCGCGGAAGGGGTGGGCGGCCTCGCGCCCTGCTGCCTCGCATCCTCGCATCCTCGCGCCTCGTCCTCGCGCTCTGCTGTTCGGGGCTCTTGCCGCATGTTGAAGATCATGGAGCTTCGCGGGGTTTGGCGAGCCGACGGGCATACTGCCGTCGCATTGTCCTCGCTTATCATCTAAGATAGACCGATCTTCTGAGATGGCGGAAAAGAGGGGGTTTGATGGTGAGGTTGCTTGCCGGCAGGGAGGTCGTAGATTCCCTGGAGGATGATCTGGCGCCGCGCGTGGCGTCGCTTGCCGCGCGCGGCATCACCCCCACGCTCGCCGTCGTTCGCATGGGCGAGCGTCCCGACGACCTCTCCTACGAGCGCACGGCCGCCAAGCGCGCCGCGGGCCTCGGCATCGGCGTGCGCTCGCTCGCGCTGGCCGCCGACGCGCCCTTCGACGAGCTCGCGCGCGCCATCGAGGCCGTGAACGCCGACGCCTCCGTCCACGGCTGCCTCATGTTCCGCCCGCTCCCGTCGCACATCGACGAGGCGCGCGCCTGCGACCTGCTGCTTCCCGCGAAGGACGTCGACGGGATCACGAGCTCGTCGCTCGCGGGCGTGTTCGCCGGAACTCCGCAGGGCTTCCCGCCCGCCACGGCGCAGGCGTGCCTCGAGGTGCTCGACCACTACGGCGTCCCCGTGGAGGGCAAGCACGTGGTGGTGGTGGGGCGCAGCCTCGTCATCGGCCGGCCGGTGGCCATGATGCTGCTCGGCCGCAACGCGAGCGTGACGCTGTGCCACTCGAAGACCGAGGACCTCGAGTCCCTCACGCGCCTGGCCGACGTCGTGGTCTGCGCCACGGGGCGCCCGCGCGCGTTCGGCGCAGCGTACTTCAGACCCGGCCAGACGGTGCTCGACGTGGGCATCAACTTCGACGCGCAGGGCGCCCTGTGCGGCGACGTCGACTTCGACGCCGCAGGGCCCGTGCTCGGAGATGCGGGCTCCATCACGCCCGTGCCGGGCGGCCTCGGATCGGTGACCACGAGCGTCACCATGGCGCATGTCGTGCAAGCAGCGGAAAAGATCGCGGAAGGATAGCCATGCCCCTGTTCACCCCCACTGAGATCACTGACAACTACATGAGCGCCTCGGTCGGCAAGGCGGCCTCTCCCGCGTGGCGCCTGCTCGTGCTGGGCGTGGCCGCGGGCCTGCTCATCGGGCTGGGCGCGGTCACCTCCTCCACGGCGGCGCATGCGCTCGACAACGCGGGCCTCGTGCGTCTGGTGTCGGGGCTCATCTTCCCCATGGGGCTCATCATGGTGGTGCTTTTGGGCACCGAGCTGTTCACGGGCAACGCCCTCATGGTGACGGCGGCGCTCGACGGGCGGATCAGCTGGGGGCGCCTCGCGCGCAACTGGGCGATCGTGTACGTGGGCAACCTCGTGGGCGCGGTGGCGCTCGCGGCGCTCATGGCGTTCTTCGGGCAGCTCAACATCGGCGGCGGCGATCTGGCGGTCTACACGGCGAAGGTGGCGGCGAGCAAGGACGCGCTGCCGTGGGGCAACGCGTTCGTGCTCGGCATCTTCTGCAACCTCATGGTGTGCATCGCGGTGTATTTGGGCAACGCCGCCCAGGACGCGGCGGGGCGCATGATGGGGCTCTACGTTCCCGTCATGGGGTTCGTGCTGGCGGGCTTCGAGCACTGCGTGGCCAACATGTACTACATCCCGGCGGGCATCTTCGCGTACCTGAACCCCGCCTACACGCAGATGATCGTCGACGCGGGCATCAACACCGCCGTGCTCGACTTCGGCACGTTCGTCACGGCGAACCTCGTCCCCGTCACGCTCGGCAACATCGTGGGCGGCGTGCTCGTGGGCGTGGTGATGTACGCCTGCCACGGCACGAAGAAGGCGAAGAAGGCGGAGGGGAAGGCGGCAAAGGCGTAAGTTCGCGCATTTTCCCATGCGGTGGGTACCGCGAGCCTGCGTGCCGTCGCGCTTTGGCGTATGATGATGACATGGCGAGTGGACTCACATATCTGCGCAAGACCGGCTCGGCTGAGGCGACCAAGCAGCTGGCCTCCACCCTCGCGCCGTTTCTGCACGAGGGTGACGTGGTGGTGCTGAACGGCGACCTCGGCGCGGGCAAGACGCAGTTCGTGCAGGGCGTGGCGGCGGCGCTCGGCGTCACCTCCCCGGTGACCAGCCCCACCTTCAACATCCTGCTCACCTACGACGAGGGGCGCATCCCGCTGCACCACCTCGACCTGTACCGCCTCGATGATGCGAGCGAGCTCGAGGACATCGACTACTACGCGCTCATCGACGGCGACTCCGACGGCGCGACGTTCGTGGAGTGGGCCGAGAAGTTCCCCGACGAGCTGCCCTGCGACTACCTCGAGATCACCATAGCCGTCGACGCGGCGGGCCAGCGCATCGTGCGCGCGCACTCCTGCGGCGCCCGCGCGCGCCAGCTGCTGTTCGTGTGGGCGAGCGACTCGCGGTCGCGCCTCTCGAAGACGGCGGGGGGCGCCCGCTGACCCAAGCGGCCCCTTCGCCGCATCTGCTAGAATGCACAACGCCAGCAAAGTCCGACACGGGCGGTGCCTCTCGAGAGAGGAGTCGCCTTATGCTGAAAGAAATTCTGAACTTCGTGCTCTACGGGTTACCGGCATGGGTTGCGGCGCTTGCCTCGCTGCTGCCCTTGTTGCTCGAACGACGGAAAAATAAGTGATCGGATGGTGAGCGGGAGAAGCAGAAGGGGTCGACTGCAACCGACCCCTTGATTCGAAAACACCGCGCCGCCCGTACCCTGTCAACGAAACGCGGGCTTTGCTGGCGTAGCTCAGTATATCATGGCGCCGTCTTGGTAAGCAAGGCGGCGCCCGTGCGAGACGTGCTTTACGGAGGTTTGCGAAAGTGCAGGCACAATACGTGTTGGCGTTTGACACGGCCAACGAGGTGATCTCCATCGGCGTGGGCGCGCTTGACGCGGCCGCGCGCTCGGTCGCGCTCGTCGCGGCTGTCGAGGTGGCGGCGCGGCGCGCGTCGAACACGCAGCTTCTGCCGCGCATCGACGCGCTGCTTCGGGACGCGGGCGTGGCGCGCGGAGACGTCGCGTGCGTGGCGGTGGGGCGCGGCCCGGGCTCGTTCACGGGCGTGCGCATCGCCATGGCCACGGCCAAGGGCATCGCGAGCGCGCTCGAGGTGGGCCTCGTGGGCGTCTCGACGCTCGACGCGGTGGCGTGGGGCGCGTGGGGCGCGGGCGTGCGCGGGCACCTGCTCGTGGCGGCTGACGCCATGCGCAAGGAGGTGTACCCGGTTGAGTTCGACGTGAGCGACGCGGGCGTGGTGCGCCTTGGCGAGGATCGCGTGGTGAAGGCGGAGCTGTGCGCGCGGGAGTACGCTGTCGCTCCCGCCGCCGTCGAGGGCTCGGGGCAGCTCAGTCGCTCGGACAGTCCTGGCTCGCTCGGAAGCGCCGCCGGCGCTTCCGGCTCGTGCGGAACTCGCTTGGTGAGCAGCCCCGAACTCTCAACGGCTCCCGACGCTGCGGAGGCGGGGCAGGACTCAGTCGCTCAGACAGTCCTCGCTTCGCTGCGGAACTCGCTTGGTGAGCCCCGCCCCGCCTCCTCCGCTTCCCCCTCAGACCAGCTGCTCATCACGGGGGACGCGCTCAAGAAGTACGCCGATTCGTTCTCGGCGTGCGGTGCGCTGCTGCCCGAGGACCAGTGGACGCCGACGGGCGCGGGCCTGCTGCTGGCGCTGCAGGCGGCGTGGCGCGCCGGCGAGGCGGACCCCCTCGACGCGCGCCGGCACGACCCGGCGTTCGCGCTGCCGGTGTACACGCGCCTGTCGGACGCCGAGGAGGCTGAGCGCGCGCGCCTCGCGCGCGCGGACCAGGCGCTCGCCGGCGCGCGCGGCAGCAAGCACGTCACCATGAACGACACGGCCATCGCCAACGCGCGCGCGAACGGCGAGGGCATCGCCTACAAGCCGCTCGACGCGGCGCACGTGGCCGACGTGGCGGCGCTCGAGGCGCGCATCATGGGGTCTGACGCGTGGAGCGAGGCGCTCGTGGCCGACGAGCTGGGCCGCGCTGACCGCGTGTGGTGGGCGGCCTTCGCGGCCGACCCCGCCATGCCGCTTCCGCCTGACGCGCCGCTCGTGGGCTATGCGGGCGGCTGGGTGGTCGACGGCGACGTGCAGATCCTCAAGGTGGGAACCGCGCCCGAGCACCGCCGCCGCGGCATCGCCGCCGAGCTCGTCGCGCGCGTGGCCGCCGACGCGCGCAACCTGGGCGCGCGCACGAGCTCGCTCGAGGTGCGCGCGGCGAACGCGGGCGCGCAGGCGCTCTACGCGGCGCTCGGCTACGAAAGCCTCGGCGTGCGCCCGCGCTACTACTCCGACGGCGAGGACGCCCTCATCATGAAGGCGGAGACGCTGCCCGCCGCGCGCAAGGACGTCGCGGGCATGGAGCTGCAGCGCTTCGATGATGGGGACGCCGCGTGCGGGGACGCGGGCGCGGGCAGCGCAGGCGCGGAGGCCGAAAGCGCCTCAGGCGCAGGCGCTTCCGCGGCTTCCGAGCCCGTCCGCCCGCTCATCCTCGCCATCGAGTCCTCCTGCGACGAGACGGCCGCCGCCGTCGTCAACGGGGACGGCGTGCTGCTCTCCGACGTGGTGGCCTCGCAGATCGACTTCCATGCGCGCTTCGGCGGCGTGGTGCCCGAGATCGCGAGCCGCAAGCACATCGAGGCCGTCTGCGGCGTGTGCGACGAGTGCCTCGACGTGGCGGCCGCCCGCCTCGGCGGCGCGCCGGGCAGCCTGCGCTGGCGCGACCTCGACGCCGTGGCGGTCACCTACGCGCCGGGGCTCGTGGGCGCGCTCGTGGTGGGCGTGGCGTTCGCGAAGGGCGCGGCGTGGGCGGCTGACGTGCCCTTCGTCGGCGTGCACCACCTCGAGGGCCACCTCTACGCGAACAAGGTGGGCGCGCCTGACTTCGCGCCGCCTGCGGTGGTGTCGCTCGTGTCGGGCGGCAACACCCTGCTCGTGCACATGCGCGGCTGGGGCGACTACGTCACGCTCGGCGCCACCATCGACGACGCGGTGGGCGAGGCGTTCGACAAGGTGGCGAAGGCGCTCGGGCTGGGATATCCCGGCGGCCCCGTGATCTCGCGCTACGCGAAGGACGGCGACCCGGACGCCATCGCGTTCCCGCGCGCCATGATGCACTCGGGCGACCTGCGCTTCTCGCTCTCGGGCCTCAAGACCGCGGTCGTCACCTACGTCAACCAAGAGCGCGCGGCCGGGCGCGAGCTCAGCGTGCCCGACGTCTGCGCGAGCTTCCAGCAGGCGGTCGTCGACGTGCAGGTGGCGAAGGCGCGGCGGGCGCTCGAGGAGACGGGCGCGCGCACGTTCTGCCTCGGCGGCGGCGTGGCGGCCAACCCCGTGCTGCGCGCGGCCTACGAGGAGCTGTGCGCGAAGATGCGGGTGCGGCTGGTCATGCCGCCTCTGCACTCGTGCGGCGACAATGCGGGCATGATCGCGCTCGTGGCGCTCGATCGCTTCCGCGCGGGCAAGTTCTTCGGGCTCGACGCCGACGCCTGGGCTCACGCCGACCTCGACGAGCCGTACTAGCGCGCCGCGGGCCGTCCCGGCCCAGGGCGCGCTTCGGGGCCTCGGGGCTTCACGGCACGCGCGCTCGTGCCGCGTGGGCCGCTACTCCCAGCTCTCGAGCAGCTGCCGCACGATGGCGGCGCAGTCGGCGGCGGCGCGCGCCTCGAAGACGGGGTAGTCCACGGCGTCCGACCCGTCGGCCTTGTCGGATATGGCGCGCACGATGCCGCACGGCACGCCGCCCAGCCAGCACGCCTGCGCGATGGCGGCGCCCTCCATCTCGCAGCACGCGGCGCCGAACGCGGCGCGGATGCGGGCCTTCTCCTCGGCGTCGCGCACGAAGCGGTCGCCGGAGGCCACGCGCCCCTCGTGCACGCCGACGCGGCACGTCGCGCGCACCGCGTCGGCGAGCCGCTCGCGCAGGCGCGCGTCGCAGGGGAACGCGAGCGCGTCAAGCCCCGGCGTCTGCCCGGGCGCGTACCCGAGGTTGCAGACGTCCATCAGGTGGTTCACGGCGTCGGTCGCCACCACCACGTCGCCGATGTCGATCGCCGCGTCGAGCGAGCCGGCCACGCCGGTGTTCACCACGTGCGTGACGCCGAAGCGGCCGATGAGCACCTGCGCGCACACGGCGGCGTTCACCATCCCCACGTTGCACCGCACCACCACGGCGGGCGTGCTCCCGACGACCCCCTCGTGGAAGTCCATGTTCGCGCAGGTGGTGACGCGCGCGTCACCGAGCGCGCGGCACAAGGCCTCCACCTCGACGTCCATGGCGCCGATGACGCCGACCTTCACCGTCATGCCGTTCTCCTTCCGCGTCCGGGCGCAAGGCCGCGCATCATGCGCGCCTGCGCCCTCGCCCGCGCTCGACCATCCTTCTGCCTGCCGCGCCTGCCGCATCCGCCTTCTGCGCTAGTCGAGCAGCGCGGGGTAGGCGGTGTGCGCCTCGTCGAGCACCTCGAGCGTCTCGGCCACGTAGCGGCGCGCCCACCACTTCGCCTGCGCGAGGTCGGAGTCGTGGTAGTTGCCGCACTCCTCGGGGCGCGCGCCGGGGATCTCGCCCTCGAAGTCGCGCGCGAACGTGAACAGGCGCAGCACCAAGTCGGCGACGTCAGCGGGCTCGCACGCGCCGAACACCACCAGGTAGAAGCCCGTGCGGCAGCCCATGGGCCCGAAGTAGACCACGCGGTCGGCCCATTCGGCGTCGTTGCGCAGGAAGGTGGCGCCGAGGTGCTCGAGCGCGTGCACGGCGGCGGTGTCCATCACCGGCTCGCGGTTCGGCGCGGTCATGCGCAGGTCGAACGTGGTGGTCACGCAGCCGGTGGCGGCGTCCGCGTCGCTGCGCGACACGTACACGCCCGGCTCGAGCACGGTGTGGTCAACGGAAAAGCTGGCGATTCGCTCCATGGGTCAAACTCCTTCGGATGATGCTCGGATGCCGCCCGGCGGCGCGCGGGCGCGCAATGCGCGCGGGCACGCGCGGGTGCCCAGCGGCGCGCAGGCGCACGCGGGC
>NZ_JAAKEE010000053.1:0-16021 GCF_011038995.1 Adlercreutzia sp. ZJ242 | reverse complement strand
CATCACCCAGCTCTCAAATCCCAAGATGGCGAACCCGCACCATCCCGGGCAGTCTTCAATGGCGCCGTCATCAAATGCACAACCGTGTGAGAAGCACTTCTCTGAAAGCGCCTCAGCACACAGCACATCCCGTGCGTTGTGCTCGTTTTGCTTGATTCTTCTCAGCGCGGCGAGTTCGACTTCGTGCGCGGCAAGTATGCTGCCGTCGGGCTTTGCGCACTCACTTGCGTACGTGTCTGGTAGCAGACCCTCTACATACGCAAGCCTTCTTTTCTTGTTGGCTTCTCTGCCGTTCATAGGAGTACTCCAATCCTCCAATGACGCAGATGCCGCAATGGGGGTGCAAGGCGGTGCCAGCGCCTTGCACCCTTCAACTCTTCGCTTCCGATACGCTGTGGTATCCGCGTTATCGGAAATCGTCGTCAATAGATTTACTCGGAAGCAGACATCAAGCATGAGAGCAGCAGTATGAAATCGCAATACCCCAGGTCAGGGCAGGAGAGCAACACGACTTACCACCTAAGTTGTGTTGCCGGGCCCAAAATGGAGGCAGAAATTGCAAAAACAACACCAGATTCAGAAAAGCCTTGATCCCGCCCAACGGGTAAGACGAGGTAAGATGGTTGCCTCGGTGCCTTCGTGGATCTGCGAGCGCTTTCGCTGTTACCTCCACGTGCGGCCAGGTCAGCTTTCCGATCAGCGGGCCCGGGGCTACCTCCCGAGCCGCCTTGCGGCCTCGCGGTAGACCTCGTCGCCGGTGCGCATGCCGACCACCACGATCCTCATGACGCCATCTACCTCGACGAGCTGGTACACGACGCGGATGCCGCTCTTGCGCAGCTTTATCTTGAACAGCCCCGCGAGGTCCGTCCCGCCCTTGTTGCCGAGCGGCTTGCCGTAGCCCTCCGCCGTGGGGTCCTGCCGCACCTTCCTGATCGCCTTGAGCGCGAGCACGCGCTGCGCCCCGTCCAGCCTGCGCATGTCCCGCCTGGCCTCGTCCAGGAACTCGACCTCCCAGCTCATGCGAGCTCCACGTCCTCGGCGGCGTCGAGCTCGGCTTCGGTGATGCCGAGCTCCTCCATGACGTCGGCCATCGGCGTGCCGGGCCGCCCCGCGTTGGCCTCGAGGCGCTCGGCGGCCTCGAGCAGCAGCGCGTAGTTCTCCTCGGCCTCCGACATGCGCGCGAACTCCTCGGGCGACACGATGACAGCCTCGGGCGCGTTGTTCTTCAGCACGAACAGGGGCCCCGCGCTCCTGGCCCGCTCGAAGATCCTGGACGCGTGCCCCTTGTTGAAGCTCGTGATGGGCACGAGCCTGTCGAGAACGTCCGCTTGTCCCATGTCGACTCCTAAGATCGGTAGATATATCGATAAATATCACGCTATATACTCTACCATTGCGGACGGCCCTCTGCAATGCGCGCGCACAGCGCCTTTACGATAGCAGATGACGAAGATATAATATGTATACCTAGGAGGTATGCATGATATTTGAATTCGATGAAGGCAAGAACGGGTCAAATATCGAGAAGCACAAGGTCAGCTTCGAGGAGGCCCAGGTGATCTGGGAGGACCCCGATCTCATGGTGATCTCGGCGAGGAAGCGAGGCGAGAGGCGCCAGATGGCGATCGGGCGTGCCTACGCGGTCATGTTCAGCGTGGTGCACACGAAGCGGGGGGAAGCCGTCAGGATCATCTCGGCCCGCAGGTCGACGAAGAAGGAGGTGCAGCGTTATGAGCAGAACAGGAACCGCCGATAGGCTCGAGGCCGCGTTCGACGCGGGTGAGGACATGGACGAGTTCTTCGACTTCGACAACCCCTCGTTCCCGAATCGGGAGCTGAAGCGCGTCAACGTCGACTTCCCGCAGTGGATGGTGGCCGGCCTCGACGCCGAGGCGTCCCGCCTGGGCATCAACAGGCAGGCCGTGATCAAGACGTGGATAGCCGAGAAGCTTGACGCCCGAGCTCTCGCTTAGCGGGCTTCTTACGTTCGGGCAGCATGCGCTAGGGGTGCGCCGCCATGGCTTTTGCGAGCGAATCTTGTAAGGTGCGCCACGGCGGGGAAATATACCGCAGGCTTTGCTGCTTTCCCTAGCTCGCCCAGTCCTCAATCGCCAGGCCCTCGACGCATGAGAACCCCGCGTGTTGTTCGCGACGAGCGTCATGCCGAGAGACTTCACCGTCGCGGTTGCCATGAGGGGGTTCGTCTCGAAGCTCACTTCGCTGCGGCCGCTCTGGGGCGTCCAGCCTTGCGCTCGTCGGCTAGGCGCGCTCTCACGCTTGCCTTAGTGACCCAGGTGTTGCGGCCATCCCGCCATCCGTCGAGGAGGCCGCTCGCCAGCATCGCGGTGACGCGCGGGCGCGTGACGCCGAGGGCGTGCGCCGCCTCGGCCGCGCTCATGCGCGGAATCTCGGACATGGCGGCGTCCACCGATACTACCACCGTTACACCGCCGCGCTTGGGGGCGTTGCCGAACGATGCGGGCGGGAGGGCCTGCCCGCGCATGACGTAGTCGCGCACGGTCTCGCGCAGCCAGTCGGCCGCCGACTCGCAGGCGTCGGCCACGTCCTCGCCTTGGGTAGCTCCGTTGAGGCCGAACGGGGCTATGCACCACCCAGCCTCGCCCCGCCACATCTCGAACTCGTAGGTGTACTGCATGACAGGGTCCTTTCCGAGGGGTCGGCTACCCGATCCCCGCCTGCCTCTTGATCCTCTCGAACGTCTCGTCCTCGATCTCTCGGTGCCTCTTCACCAGGACGGTCACCTTGCCGTTGGTGAACTTCTCGTGCTTCGCGCCGCCCTTTGACCAGAAGCCGTTTTGCTCGAGGAGCCTCACCACGTCCCTCCGCTTGGTCATTTCCCCCTCCTTGTCGGGACAACCGCATTGTAAACTGAGTTAATACAATCGGCAATAAGCGTTAATCGGGTTAACTGTATTTTGATCGGCCTCGTGGTGAGTCGTGGTAGGGCCTCTGAGCTTCGAAGGTTGCGGCAAGTCGCATGGGCTCAGAAGTCCTGGCGGCGGAGCGCCTTGAGATGGGCCTTCTTGACCCGCTTTGTGCCGCCGAAGAACGTGCACTCGGACCTGCCGAGCCCGCCCTCTTGGCGCTTTGCCTCGATCGGCTCCATGGTGCAGGCGAGGTCGGCCGCTTGAAACAGGAGGTAGTCGGCGGGTGATGCCGCATGGAACTCCGCCTCAGAGAGGGATGGCGAAGGCAAGTCGTCATGCGCGGTGGTGCTAACTCGACGCTGATGCAGCAACGGGACCTCTTGTTTTACGGGGTGCAAGGGACCCGTCCGGGCCTTTGTCTGTCAGGGGTCGCGCAAAGGCGGCTCGGAAAAGGTTAGAAATGAGGACCGAGCCACATGAAATCAAGAACGCCCTTTTTGAGCTCCCAGCCGCCTTGCCAGGGTCTCGGCGTCTCGCATGATGTATAATTAAAACATAGAAAATGTTTTAATTATACGAAAGGGCACAAATGAAGCTGCTGAAGGTCTACTTCGACCATCTTATGATGTTCGAGGGAGGAGTGTTCGAGATCGACCTCTTCGCCTCCGACCGCGTTGCGGCCTCCGACGAGTCGGCCTTCAAGCTGGCAGGCCATCTCCATGTCAACAGCATCGTGGCGCTGGCGGGCATCAACGCCTCGGGCAAGACGACGGCGTTGAACCTGCTGGAGCTTGCCTGCCGCATCGTGGACGGCTCGCCCGTGCGCGGCGGGGGGCTCCCGTCGGTGCTGCCCACCGTGTTCGACGGCCCCTCGACGTTCAAGTGCGTCGCATGGCACGAGGGCTCCGCCTACCTGGTTGAATCGGTGCTGGCGGCTGGGGGGGACGAGGGCGACGGCCCTGTGCTGGGCTTCGCCGAGGAGACGGTGTCCTCCCTGCCGGCCAAGGCTCTCAAGCGGTCGGTCCTGGGATCCTGGGACGACATCGAGGCCCTCGCTTCACCATTGTGCACCCGTGCTCAGATGCCTGGTTCCTGGGCGGCGCTCACCTCGCCGGACGTTTCCATCGCCGTCGCCGTTTTCGCAAGGGACTTCGGGCAGCGCGTCCGCGCGACGGCCGTGCGCGACGATGGGTTCCGCCTCGCCGAGCAGTTCGACGGCCTCGATGACGTACTTCGCGTCTTCGATCCCTACATCGAGCACCTGGAGGTGCGCGACTCTGGCCGCGCATTCGTGCTGACGTTCTTCGGGCGAGAGCCCATCACGCTCTCCGAGCGCGGCCTAGCGGAGGTGCTCTCCTCCGGCACCGTGCGCGGCCTGGGGCTGGTGCAGCGCGCGATGAGGATCCTGCGCTCTGGCGGCTACCTGCTGGTGGATGAGGTGGAGAATCACCTGAACAGGCAGCTGGTCAACGTCGTGCTGGATCTGTTCGCCGCGTCTGAGACTAACCCCAAGGGCGCGACGCTGGTGTTCACGACCCACTATCCGCAGCTCTTGGACCACGTGCACCGCAAGGACAATGTGTTCTTCCTGGTGCGCGGTGATGGGGGCGGCGCATGCGCCGTGAAGTACTGCGACCGTGTGAGACGCATCGAGAACAAGAAGTCCGAGGTGTTCGCCTCCAACTTCGTGAAGGGCACCGCACCGCGCTACGCCGACGTGCGCGCGCTGAAGTCGCTCGTAGCGGAGAGGGTGGCCGATGAATAAAGGTGGCTTTTGCCCCGCCGGGTACCATCCGGTGATCTCCTGCGAGGGCACCGCAGAGCAGGTGGTCGTGGAAGTCCTGCTCTACGCTGACGCGCTCGTCTTTCCCAGGGCCGACGTCGTGGATGTTACCCGCCTACGCAAGGCAGCTGACATCCAGGCCGAGTACCTGAACTACGACTACGACTGGCCGGTGTGCGTCGTTCGCGTGCTGGACTCGCGAAAGGAGCGCTTCAAGCTCGGCAGCCTCTACGCCGAGCGCTTCCCGGTGGCCAGCTACGTGACACATCCGGAGATGGAGGTGCTGGCAATAATCCGCGAGGGCGCATGGGACCGCTGGCACGGCAGCCATGTGAAGCCCAGCGATTTCTGCAAGCGGGAGCTCGGCATGCGCGGGGTCAAGCGCGCAGACTTCCTCAGGGGCTACTGGGATGCCGACACGCTGACCGCCGCCGCTAGGGAGTACCGTCGCCTTTCCAAGGTCCCCAAGGGCGAGCTGTGCCTTGCTGATCTCATCCGGTAGGGATTCGTTGCGCATGGCCGGCGGAGGGAGGGGCTTCTGTCTTCCTCTGGGAAGCTCCCCCAAAAGCCTGATCTCCAGGGCCTGGTCCCCCAACCCCAACTTGCGCCGATGTCACGCCAAACTTGCGCCACAAGCAAGTGTTGGCGCAAGGTTGGCGTGAGCTTCAGGCACCTTATCCGCAATTATCAGGCCGATTCTCGTCTTTTGGCCGGGACTTTGAAGTTCAGGGCCATTCGCTCTAGCTTTCGTTGCGATTTAATTTGACGGGGGTTAGCCAATCGCTTATGAGCAGGTTAAGCTCTTCTCTGCTGATGACGCCCTCGGGCGCCTTCAGGAGGACCGCTTGATAAACTTCGTCGAGGTAAGTGTTCTCTGGGTCGTTGAGAAGTGCCTCTGCGTTTATGATGAGGTCGGGTGGTACGGGGATGTTTTCGAAGTGGCTCGTTTGCAGAGCAAGAAGCTTGCAGCGACCGCTTTCAAGTGGGTGACGCTCATGGAGGAACATCGTTCTTGAGTCTCCCGTCTCACCGCTGAATTGCGGATAGGTGATGTCGATGCTTAAGTTAAGCTCGGGTATCTCCATCCAGGCGTGAATGTCAATCTTTCCGTCGATCCGATCAAGCCCGACAGCTCTCCCTCGCACGAAGCAAAAGGGGGTATCGAGCACGAACCGAGCAATGAGAGCCGTTTCGGCAATGCCATCATGGTAGGGGAAGCTTGCGATCCATCCCCGGGCCTTTGCGCTCAAGCTGGAGAGGTTGTCGGCTTGCAGTGTGGCGATAGCAAGGGAAAAGGCGTGGACTCTGGAGCAGATAGCGGCAATCAATCGCTGGTGCTTGACACCAATGGTGTAATGATCGAGTGACAGGCCGTCCTTTTGGAGCTGTCGGTAATATGAGATGCATTTCTTACCGTCTCCGAGCAGCCCGTAGTAGAGGCTGAGTCCGATGACGAGTTCGGTTCGGCCAGGATGCCGGAGAAGCAGGGCGAGATTCCTCTCGACAGATCGGAGCAGCTCTGCTGCTTCGATCCTCGCTTCGGCCTGCGTGAGCTTCTTTCTCTCAACGGTGTGAAGGAGGCTGCGGATAAGCCTCAGCGCGGTCTGGCTCTGCTGCACTCCGAGTCCGTTGTCTTGGTAGAGGGTAATCGCGCTTCTAAGATAGCTCTCGACCTCGTCGGCATCGCAGGCTCCTTCCCGTTCGGGAAGCGTTCCGAGCTCATAGAGCTCGCGGAAAATGTGCGCTCGCTGGTAGACGCATTCTTCGGGCAGCTCGACGAGGAGCCCTTCGAAATAGAGCCTTGCATCGTTCTCGATGTACTTTTGCACCATTTGGGCGAGATCGGAATAGGCGTTGCTCTCGTCGGTGGTTGCGAGTCGGGCGAATAGCTCGTGTAGGTTGGACATGACGAGATGTTTGTCAGCGGGCTCGAGGGTGAGTAGCTGGTTTCTTCGCGCGTCGATGTAGTCCAGACATGAGAAGGGAGACCCTTCTCCTTCGCAAATGACTCTGAGCAGGCTTCCTGTCACGACTAGCTTGCTCTTCTCTTTGAGATGCGAAAGGACGTTCTCGCTTTCAAACAACCGCTCAACAAGCTCATTTAAAGCACTACGCCCCAGCTGGGCTTCGCGTATGAGCATGAGCTCGGTGTTGAGCAGGACGATGGCGTCGTCGGACTTTTTGAAGTTGAGAGTGCCCTCAAGTTCTCTGATGAGTTCATAGGCCTTGTCGACGTTGCCTGTTCGGGCGAGGTTGGAAATGTAGTCTTGGTATAGGATGATGGCAAGGGTGCGATTGCTCACGCGCTGCTGCTTCATTCTTGTCAAGGCTCGTTCAAACTCTTCGTTTGCGAGTGATAGATCTCCGCGGCTCACGTATTCGACGCCCCTGTTGATAATCAGCTCGACAGCTGCGACCTTGTCGTTTTCGGCGAGTCCTGCTTTCTCGGATTCTTTCATAAGCTGGCGAGACCCTTCGAGATCGCCTTGGTAGAACGCTATCATAGACTTGAGGAATGGCTTGTTAGGGCTTTTGTCGGAAATGCGATCAACGTAGATTGCCGCCTTGCTCATCGCTCCGAGTTTGATGAGAAGCTTCGCCTGACAGATGATGGCTCGAGCGCGCTGCTTTTTTGTCATGAGGCTTTCGGGGATCAAGGCAATTAGATGGAGAAGCTTGTGGTTGGGGATTCGAGAGTCCTCCCTATTGCAGTGGTCTGTTGCCCATGAGAGGAACATTCGCAGCGCAAGCGTGACAAGTCCTAAGATCACGAGAAGCGTAGCGGCGGACGCGGCGCTTACAGCGAAGATGCAACAAGTCGTCTCGTTTGGGACAAGGCAGGATAGCTGCATCACGATTGAGAGAATCATGCCGCAAAGTGCCGTTGTCACAAGGAGAGCAACGACGTATCGCAGTTTTGTGAAAGCAAACTTCTTTGCGATGAGGTGAAAGCCCTTGAATACACCGATGCAAGCGATTGCCATGGCGAGGTACCAAGAGCCGTCGAACAGCGCTTTGACGATCTCTATTGCGACACTTTCCAAAGGTGCTCCTGTCTGCTGTCTATCACTCGTAATGGCATTGATGATATGCCCATACGTCAGGGCAGGGGATTTCGCTTCAAGCAAGCGGTTTGCCTGGCCCGTGAACCAGGCTAGCGTCTAGACGCTACTGAACATGTCTCCAGTGGTTCTGCCAGTGCCGCGTGAGGGCGCCATAAGGTGCGCTAGATTCCGAACATGGCGCCGACGAGGGCAAGCGCTTCGCCCATGGTTTGCTCGCTGGCCGTCTCAATCTTTCGACACGGGCGGCTTGACAGGTCGAGGGTGCGCACCTGCTCGATGCAGGCGAATCCGGTCACGCATTCCCCGTCGATTCTCACGTGGAGGGGATAACCGTTGTTGACCGATGTGATCGGCACGACTGCAGTGAGGCTTGACCGCAGGTTGAACTTGTCGGTGCTGATGACGAGTGCGGGGCGGCGCTTGTTCGGTTCATGGCCAACCGATGGATTGAAATCGACTTCGATGATGTCTCCCTGAGAGCAGATCATCACCACACCTCGTTTCCAGCAGGTTCGCCCCAGTCAACCTCGGCGCCGAACGCAGTCAAGTCGGGGGGCGGCTCGTACGATCCGTTCCAGCCTTTGAAAACCTCGTCGATGGAGGTCTTGCGGGTGCGTTGGTAGGCTTGCCTTGCAGGCTTGATCTCGAGTACGCCGTCGTGCGACGTTATGTCAAGCTTGTCGCCGATGGCAAGCTCCATCTGGTCGCAAAGGGCCTTCGGTATGAGGATGCCCTGGCTGTTTCCCCATTTCGTCAGCGTTGCCGTTGCCATGCAGCCCTCCGTTCCCTGTTTACGTATAAACGAAGTATAGACGTAGTATAGCAGGTCAAACGAGTGCTGAGGTGTGGAATTGAAAGATTCGCGTGTCACGGTTGGTTTCATCTTATCGGCTCCTTTCGGGCATGGCTAGGCGCGGGCGAAGGTGAGGGCGTAGAGGGTGCACGCTCCCTGCGTGCGCAGGGCGTCGGCGGCGGCGTAGAGGGTGGCGCCGGTGGTGCACACGTCGTCGACGACGATGACGCGCTCGGGCAGGGTGGCGCCCGCCATCACGGCGAAGCGGCCCGCCATGTTCGCGTGGCGCTGCGCGCGCCCGAGGCTGCGCTGGTCGGCGCTGCGCGGGCGGGTGAGGACGGGCGCGCATTCCAGGTCGAGCAGCGCGGCGAGGCTACGTGAGAGCTCTTCAGCATGGTCGAACCCGCGCCGGCGCACGGCTGCGGCGGTGGCGGGGACGAACGTGAGCGCGGTGCGCGCCGGGTCGGCCGTCCACTCGGGCGGCATGTAGCGCGCCATGATCTCGGCCATCACCGCCGAAAGGCGCCTCTCGCCGCGGTCCTTGTAGGTGGTGACGATGTGCCGCGCGGCCTCGTCGAGCACAAGGGCGCTTGCGGTCTGGTCGAACGGCATCCGCTCGCGTCCGCTGAGGGCGAGCAGGGCGTGGTTGCACTCGGTGCACTGCACGCGCCCGAACGGCGCGCCGCAGCGCGGGCAGGCGAGGCACGCGTCGATGTAGGGCAGGCGCGCGGCGCACGCGTCGCAGAGAAGCTCGCCTGGCGCGTCGCACACGGCGCAACGCGTCGGCCAGAGCGTCTCGGTGAGCACCTCGGATGCGAAGCTCAGGCAGCGGGCGGGGGATATGTCGCGCATGAGGGCGGCCATGCCTCCCAGCATAGGGACGCCGCCTGGCGGGATCATCCTGCGAGTCCGGCGCGAGCCTGGCGGGATCGCCGCTCTGACCTGGCGCGCATTCCTTTGTCGGGAAGCATCTTCGCCCCCTCTTCCACGTCGCGCCGTCGGCACGCCTTCGCTTTTCCGCGCTTCGCGTGCCCGCCCCACGTTCGCGCGCTGCATCCGCTCGCCCCGCCCCACGCTTGCGTGGCAGGTGTCCTCCCTCTCGCTGGCGTATTTCTGCGGTGCGTCCGGCGAAAACAACCCGCCGCTTCTGCTACACTAGTAAATTGCTTCTTTCGAGTCTGTAGTTGCGGGAGCACCTGCTCCTCAGTCCATGGCAGATGCGGTCGAAAGGATCCACGTAAGCCGCGCGGGCGTGCCCGGGCGGTGAGCATGGCGTATCCTAGGGGTAAGTCGCACCGCCCGTTCTACCTTCGCGGCATTCGGCTGCGGCGGGCGAGAGGGTTCTAAGCGCAAGCGGAAGCCCCGGTGCGCGAGTGTGGGGGCAAAGACTAGGTCAGTCGAAGGAAGCCTTGTTTGACAGGTGAAGTAGGAGAACCTCTTCTGAGGGCAAATGGAGGATGTTGTGAGAAAGCGTTTGCATGCCGTGGTCCTGTGCGCTGCGGCTTTCTGCATGATGCTGGTGCTCGCAGGCTGCTCGGGCGGCTCGACGTACCAGCCTGAGCTGAAGAGCGCCACGGTCACCACGCCGACCATCGGCCAGGCCGACACGCTGCGCGTGGGCGTGAACACCGAGAAGTCGCCTCTGGCCGGCATGGGCAGCGAGAAGATCATCGGCATCGACGTCGACATCGCGGCTGCGCTCGCCGACGAGCTGGGGCTCAAGCTCTCCATCGTCGACGTGGGGTCTGACCCCGAGGATGCGCTCGCGCAGGGCAAGGTCGACATCGTCATGGGCATCGACAACTCCGACGCGAGCAACTTCTGGCTGTCTGAGGAGTACCTGCCCACGGGCGTCGCCCTGTTCGCGCTCACCTCGAGCAACGCCGACGTGCCTGACGCCGCTTCCAGTCCTAAGATTGCCGCGCAGGTGTCCTCGAAGAGCGCGTGGGCCGTCTCCAACGAGTTCGGCGACGAGGCGCTCACCTCCACGACCAACCTTGCCGACGCCTTCGCGCAGCTCGAGTCCGGCAAGGTGCAGTACGTGGCGTCTGACGCGCTCATCGGGCTGTACGCCGCGCATCGCGCGGGACTCGACACCACGGTGGTTGCGCTCATGGCGAAGCCGAGCGGGTACTGCGTGGGCGTGGCGAAGGACAACACCGCGCTGCAGACCACCGTCACCGACGCGCTCAAGACCCTCGTCGACCAGGGCGTGGTGAACGTGATCGAGATGAAGTGGCTCGGCCAGTCGCTCGACTTCTCGAGCACGCCGCTCACGGCGGGCGCCACGTCGGCGAAGGCGACGGATGACGGCGCCGAGGCGCCTGCGGGCGAGGGCGCCGAGGGCGCTGAGGGCGAGGCCCCGGCTGCCGACGCCGCGCCTGCGGAGCCGGCTCCCGCAGCAGCCTAAGCGCACAGAGCAGCATAAGAGCGAACGAGGGCCCGCGAACAGCCAGTTTCGCGGGCCCTCGTGCTCGTGCTATAGGGTAAATGCCACGTTGTTGGCCAAAGTCAGCGAGAGGCCCGGAGGTGCTCGCAATTGGCGCGAAAGCGAGGCGAAGCGTACTTCGTACGCGAGCCTCGCTTGGAGCGACAAGGGCGGGTGCCTCCGGGCCTCGCAGCGTCGAGCCGTTCCGCCGTTGCGCCAGCAACGGCGGAGCTACCCCTAGTTCAGGAAGTCCTCCAGGATCTCCTGCTCGGCTTCCTCCTCGGTGAGCCCGAGCGTCATGAGCTTCACGATCTGGTCGCCGGCGATCTTGCCGATGGCGGCCTCGTGCACCAGGAGCGCGTCCTCGCTGGCGGCCTCGATGCCGGGGATGGCCTTCACCTTCGCGTTGCCCATGATGATGGCGTCGCACTGCACGTGCCCGCGGCAGGCCGCCTCGCCGATCACGAGCGGGTTGAACACCTGCACGGAGTCGTCCTGGGCCACCGAGCGCGAGATCACCTGCACGCTCGAGTCGTCGCCCTTGAGCTCCACCTTCATGTTGGAGACGGCTGTCTGCTTGTCATGCGTGAGCAGCTTCTCCAGGAGCACGAGCTTCGCGCCCGCGGCCAGCTCGGCGTTGGTGTCGCGCACCGTGGAGGTGACGCCGCGCAGCTGCACCAGCTCCATCTCGCAGAAGGAGCCCTCCTCCTGGTACACGTTGGTGGTGGGGTTCAGGATGCGCTCGCCGGTTCCCTTGCCTTCGCCGTAGTGCTTCTCCACGTAGCTCACGCGGCTGTTCTTGCCGAGGTAGAAGCTGTGGATGCCGTCGTGCTCGGACGCCTCGTGGCTCGCGTTGTGGATGCCGCAGCCCGCCACGATCTTGACGTCGCAGTCCTCGCCGATGTAGAACGTGTTGTACACCACGTCCTTCAGGCCCGACTGCGTGACGATGACGGGGATGTAGATGGTCTCGCCCTTGGTGCCCGGCTTCACGCGGATGTCGATGCCGGGGTGGTCGGTCTTGGTGGAGATCTCCACGAACGCCGAGGACGACCGCTGGACGAGCTGGCCGTCCTTGCGGATGTTGAACGCGCCCTTCGGCATGCCGTGGAGGTTGGCTATCTCGGCGAGCAAGCTCTCGTCGATGGGGGAAAGGTCTACTGCCATGGGTCCGTCTCCTTTAGCACGTGGTGGGAATCTCGGTGAGGTGCAGCTCGGTGGGCTGCGTGAGCGGACAGCCGTCGATGCCCTTGGCCGCGAAGCCGAGCTTCGGCAGAAGCTCGTCGGGCGTGCCGGTGTCGGCCACCTGGCCGTCGCGCAGGAGGATGATCTCGTCGGCGAGCTGGATGATGCGCTCCTGGTGCGAGATGATCACGATGGAGCGGCCGTCGCGCGCCGCGTGGATGTCGCGGAACGTCTCGGTGAGCCGGTCGAAGCTCCACAGGTCGATGCCGGCCTCGGGCTCGTCGTAGATGGCGAGCTGCGGATCGCGGGCGAGGATGGTGGCAATCTCGATGCGCTTGACCTCGCCGCCCGAGAGCGACTTGTCCACCTCGCGCGTGAGGTAGCTCGCCGAGCACAGGCCCACCTTGGCGAGGAACTCGTTGCAGGCGAGCATGGGCAGCTTGCGCCCGGCGGCGATGTCGAGCAGCTTCTTCACCTTCATGCCCTTGAAGCGGGCGGGCTGCTGGAAGCCGTAGCCGATGCCGAGCTTGGCGCGCTCGGTGATGCCCAGGTCGGTGATGTCCTCGCCGTTGAACAGGATCTGGCCGCTCGTGGGGCGCTCGATGCCCATGATGAGCTTCGCGAGCGTGGACTTTCCGCCGCCGTTCGGGCCGGTGATCACGGTGAAGCGGTCGTCGCCGATGGTCAGCGACAGCCCGTCGATGATGCGTTTCGCGGCGCCCTCCTCGGCGGGCACCTCGAACACGAGGTCTCTCAGTTCGAGCATGGTCGGGTATACTCCATCTCTCCTCGCGCGAGGCTCTGGCTGCGGGAGGGAGCACGCGCCTTCCCGCACCTCGCAAGACGTGTTTTTCACTGACCCATTGTAGCCTCAATCGCGCAAAAGTCGACGGCAAACCCCCTGGGCGCAACGATATCCGACGCGGCTCCAAAGTAATGCCACAATTTCAGTAGCATTTAGGGAAGAGAAGGGGCAACGAAGGAGAGGGGGGCGCGGCGTGCCGGCGCACGCGAAATGAAGGCTATCGACTGAGCTCGACACCTTTTCGGTTGCAAAGGTGCGAGAAATGCACGATCTGATACCGCACATGGTCTCAAATCAGTCAAAAAAATAAGCCTGAGCTAACGTCGATCAGGTATTTCGCGAAGGCATTCCGTTATCTCAACGTGCTCGCTTCCTTGGATTGGTATCAGATCGTGCGTTTCTTGCACTTCGTCCAGCGAAAAGGCGTCGAGCTGACTGCGGACGGGACGAAAGGGGGAGCGGGTGGCGAAGGGGAGGCGCGGGGGGGGAACGACGTCGCGCGCGGGTGGCGAAGGGGAGGCGCGGGGGGCAGGGCGGTTGGGCTTTCGGCGCGTTACCGCTTGGCGTCATGTGGGGAAAAGTTGGCAGCTGGGACAAGCCGCGCATGCGTGCGGGCTGAAATGCGGGTAGAATGAAGGGGAAACCAGCGCGCGGCGACGATGGGCGTCGCGCTTGTCATGCGATAATCCTGATGAACTGAAAGGCTTGGGCCACCATGAACGATGTCTTTTCCGCTGCCGTTCGGCACGGCTTCGCCGTCACGTCAACCGACGAGCTGCCCGAGATCGAGGGCACCGCCTACGTCATGCGCCACGCCGCCAGCGGCGCGCAGCTGCTCTACCTGCGAAACGACGACGCGAACAAGGCGTTCTCCATCAGCTTCAAGACGCCCGCGGCCGACGACACGGGCGTGTTCCACATCCTCGAGCACTCGGTGCTGTGCGGGTCGCGCAAGTTCCCCGTGAAAGAGCCCTTCGTCAACCTGCTCAAGAGCTCGATGCAGACTTTCTTGAACGCCATGACCTTCCCCGACAAGACGATGTACCCGGTGGCCTCCACCAACGAGCGCGACCTGATGAACCTCATGGACGTGTACCTCGACGCGGTGTTCTACCCCGCCATCTACGAGAAGCGCGCCATCTTCGAGCAGGAGGGCTGGCACCTCGAGGCCGCCGACGGGGAGCTCTCCTACAACGGCGTGGTGTACAACGAGATGAAGGGCGCCCTGTCCGACCCCGACTCGGTGCTCTACGACGCGCTCTCGGCGGAGCTCTTCCCCGACACCACCTACCGCTTCGAGTCAGGCGGCACGCCGCGCGCCATCCCCGAGCTCACCTACGAGGCGTTCCTCGACAGCCACCGCCGCCACTACCGCCCCGACAACAGCTACCTCATGCTCTACGGCGACCTCGACCTCGAGGCGTTCCTCGCATTCATCGACGAGGAGTATCTCGCCCCGCTCGCGTCCGAGGAGCGCGGGGCGCTGCGCGTCAACCCGCTTGGGGAGCAGGCGCCGGTGGTGAGCACGGGCGTGCGCAAGCTCATGCCCACGGCCCCCGAGAACGCCGGCGTGGCGCTCGGGTACGTGGCCGGGCGCGCGTCCGACCGCGAGCGCCTGATCGCGGTCGACATCCTGCTCGACGCCGTCATGGGCTCGAACGAGGCGCCCCTGAAGCGCGCGCTGCTCGACGCGGGGATCGCGGCCGACGCGGTGGCGTACCTCGCCGACGCGGTGCTGCAGCCCTTCGCCGTGATCCAGCTCAAAGGCGCGCGCCCCGAGGCCGCCGCGCGGTTCCGCGCCTGCGTCGAGGAGCGCGCGCGTGAGCTGGCTGACGGCGCGCTCGACCACGCGCTCATCGAGGCGGCGCTCTCGCACGCCGAGTTCGCGATGCGCGAGCGCAACTTCGGCTACGCCGACGGCGTGGTGCTCGCCATGTCGAGCATGGCGGGCTGGCTCTACGACGACAGCCTGGCCACGGCGTACCTGAGCTACGAGAGCGCCTTCGCCAGCCTGCGCGCGAAGATCGAAGAGGGCTACTTCGAGCAGCTCCTGCGCGAGCTCGTGCTGGAGAACGCGCACTTCGCGGAGGTGGAGCTCGTGCCGTGCGAGCGCGACGAGGAGGCGGACGCCCGCGAGCGCCTCGCGCGCATCGCCGCGGGCTTCGGCCCCGACGACTTCGCCGCCGTCGAGCGCGCGGTGGCCGCCCTGCGCGCCGCGCAGGAGGCGCCCGACGCCCCCGAGGACGTGGCGAAGCTCCCGCAGCTGTCCGTGGCCGACATCGGCGAGGCGTCGGCCGAGGGCGCGTTCTGCCTGGAGGAGGGCGCGTCGGGCGCGTGCCTGCGCCACGACGTCCACACGCACGGCATCGCGTACGCCTACCGCTACTTCGACCTGGGCTGCCTTGCGTTCGAGGAGCTGCCCTACGCCACGGTGCTCGCCCTGGTGCTCGGGCGGCTCGGCACGCGGGAGCACACCGCCGCCGAGATCGACATGATGGCCCAGAGCAAGCTGGGGAACTTGAGCTTCTTCGCCGAGGTGCACGAAGACGCGCGCGACCGCAGCGCGTTCTTGCCGAAGTTCGTGGCGAGCTCGTCAGCTCTGGCGGAGAACGTCGAGCACATGGCGCTCATCACCGACGAGGTCCTGCACGAGACGGACTTCAGCGACCACGAGAAGATCCGCGACATCCTCACGCAGAAGCGCGTGGGTATGGAGCAGGGCTTCGCGACGGCGGGGCACAGCGTGGCCATGGCTCGCGTGGCGTCGTACTACCTGCCCGCGGCGCTCGTGCGCGAGCAGCTCGGCGGCGTGGACTTCTACCTGTTCCTGCGCGACCTGCTCGACCGCTTCGACGAGCGCGCCGACGCGCTCGAGCGGAAGCTGCGCGAGCTGGCAGGCCGCCTGACGGCGGGGGAGGGCTGCCTGCTGTCGTTCACGGGGACCGACGAGGACCTGCGCCGCTACCGGGCCGCCGGCGCCGCGCGGGGCGAGGGCGGGGCCGGCGTGCCCGCATGCGGCGACGCGCCGGAGGCCGCGACCGCGTGCGACGGCGCCGTGCCGGCGTGCGACG